>JBCCRG010000159.1:0-7979 GCA_039208155.1 Bacteroidota bacterium
CCTCCGCCACGTCACGCCGGGTGCGGGCGACGGCTGGCTCGTCACCGACGACCAGGCACCGAACACGCAGGGCGTGGAGCGCCTCGGCTTCGCGCCTGTGGACGCGACGATGCTCCAGGCGAAGTTCGACGCGGGCGAGGTAGACCTCCTCTACGTCCTCGACGACGATCCCGTGGCGGCGGGCCTCGTGAGCGACCCGGACCTGCTCGGCGTGAAGGTGATCCTCCACCATACGCACGCGACCAACGCGACGCTGCCCTACGCGAACGTGGCGTTCCCCGCGCCCGTCGCGCCCGAACAGATGGCGACCTACGTCAACGAGGACGGCCGCGCGCAACTCCTCCGTCCGGCGAAGATGACCAAGACGTTCGACCGCGCGCTGCTGATGCGCCTCGGCACAGGCCAGAGCCGCCTCGACCGCGGCGGCACGCCGTTCGACAACTGGGTCGACGAGAAAAACATGGTCGATGCTAAGGCGCTGTGGGAGATCGCGCCCGACCTCGCCGCTGCGCTATCGCTCCCTGGCTTCCCCGCCGCCGACTCCGCCGCCGTGATGGCCAACCTCGCCGCTGCAAACCCGGCGTTCGCCGGAGCCACCCACGCCGCGATGGACCTGCAGGGCGTTCCGCTCGCGGAGGTGGGGGAGGCGGTGTGATGCGAGCACTCCTTTTGGTTGGGACTGCCGTGCTACTGGCAGCGTGCAGCACGAGCGAGACAGCCGTGGAGTACACCCACCCGTTCTTTCCCCTCAACGTGGGGGACACCCGCGTCTACGAATCGACCTTCTATCATGACGGTGTTCCACCCAGAAAGTGGTCGGAGACCATCGTACGCCGCGTTGAGGTACGAGATAGGGTCTACTACCTCTTTCAATCAGATGGGCGGAATGAGTATATGCGCCTCGGACCCACAGGAAAGGTCTGGGCCTATGTTCCGGACGAACGGCGAGATGAGCTTTGGCTTGACTTGAATTCGGTGGACGGCTACCAACTGGTTGAGCAATCGAGCCCCACAGGGACAGGGCAGCTACCAAGCTCTGCAGTCGTGGACGTGAGCGTCAGCAGAAAGACTAGAAGCATCCTCGGAGACAACGTTGCTTCAATAGCCTTCTATTTCGACTCGAAATTGTTCATGGACGACGAGTCAGAGATTATCGTCAGCGAAGGGCTGGGAGTTACAAGCTTCTACAGAGCTTTAGGGCCTTTTGGGAAGCTGATCTCTGCCCAAATTGGTGACGACCTTTATCCGAGTTTTGGTGCCTCAAGCTCAAAATTGCGTTGATCGAACCTCATGTACACACATTACGCTTCCGCTGATATGAGTAGCCTCTGGAAGTCCTTGCACTTCGGACTATGGTTTCTCGTGCTGCTCGTGACGGCGAGTCAAGCCCAGGCACAGTCGCCGGAGGAGCAGGTGCAGCGCTTCTTCGAGGTCTACGCCGCGCAGGCCGAGGTGGCCGTGGACACGTTCTTTACGAACAACCCGTACATCGAGAACAACCGCGAGGCCGTGGACGGGCTGAAGACACAGCTGCGCGACGTGCTCGGCCTCCTCGGACCGTTCCGGGGCTACGAGGTGGTGGCGGTCCGGCCGCTCGGCGAGCGCCTCGTCAACTACATCGTCGTCGTCGGGCACGACCGGCAGCCGCTGCGCTTCTCGTTCACGTTCTACCGCCCGCAGGACGCCTGGCTAGCCCAGGACTTCCGCTACAACGACGACTTCACGAACGACTTCGAGCAGGTCGGTGGCTACGCCCCGTAGCGGTCGTTTTGCCGTTGTCCTCATGTCGAGGCTGCACCATGCGCGTTCTCCTGCTCACCCTGACGCTGGCTGGCTGGACGGGCTGCACCGTTGCCTTCCCACTCGGCGTCTATCTCGATAGCCGGATCGACGCCTCAGAACCCATCGCGGTCGAGGAGGCCGTGACCACAGAGCCCGGGCACACGCTCCGCGTGACGCAGCGCGACGACACCGAGGTAGTCGGACCGCTCGTCCGCGTTGAGCCCGACGCAGAACCCCGCTCACTGGTGCTGCGCGTGCGCACGGACGAGGTACCGGTGCCGCTTGCCAACATCTCCGCCGTTGAGCGCTACGACCCACCGCCGAACCTGTGGTCCGCCGCCGCCATCGGTGCCGGAGTCGACCTCATCCTCCTCGTGTTTGTGAGCCCCGGCGACGATTGGTGCTTCATCTTGGGTGACCTCTGCTAAAATTGCGGTAGCAAGGCGGTCGACACCTTCGCGCGTGCAGGTCCTGTTCCTACCTTCCTACTCTCACGCGTCCATACGTCCACCCCTCACCAGATGGCCAACGTCGTCGCCAGCGTCTGGGAGTTCATCGACCTCCCGGTGTACCTCTTCCTCGTCCTCAACGGGCTGCTGCTGACGGCGTCGGCGCTGGTCTATGCCGAGCGGCGGGTGGCGGGCATCATCCAGGAGCGCGTCGGGCCGAACCGCGTGGGGCCGCAGGGGCTGCTCCAGCCGTTCGCGGACGTGTTCAAGCTCATCTTCAAGGAGGACATCCGCCCGAGCGAGTCGAACCGCTTCTTGCACTCGGTCGCGCCGACGCTGATGGTGGTGATCGCGATGACGACGGTCGCGGTGATGCCGGTCGCGCGCGGCGTCGTGGTGGCCGACATCGAGGTGGGCGTGCTGCTCGTGCTCGCGCTGACCTCGCTCAGCGTCTACGGGATTACGATCGCGGGCTGGTCGAGCAACTCGAAGTACTCGCTCCTGGGCGGCCTACGGTCGTCGGCGCAGATGGTGTCGTACGAACTCGGTATGGGCGCGGCGGTCGTGTCGGTCGTGCTCCTCACCGCCGCCACGCTGCGCGGACAGGGCCTCGACCTCGCCGCGCTCTCGATGACGGGCATCGTGGAAGCGCAGAACAGCGCGATTGGCGTGTTCGCGTGGAACCTGTTCCGCAACCCGGTCGGCTTCGTGATCTTCGTGGTGTGTGCCTTCGCTGAGACGAACCGTGCGCCCTTCGACCTCCCCGAGGCGGAGCAGGAACTCGTCGGCGGCTACCACACCGAGTACGCCGGGATGAAGTTCGGGATGTTCTTCCTCGCGGAGTACGTCAACATGTTCATGGCGAGCGTCTTCATCACGACGCTCTTCCTAGGCGGCTACCTCGTCCCGTTCGAGGCGCTGCTGGTGGACGCGTTCGGGCTAGGCGGCCCGCTCCTCGTCGCGCTTCAGGTCGCGTCGTTCCTGGCGAAGGCGGCGTTCTGCGCGTTCGTGTTCATCTGGGTGCGTTGGACGCTGCCGCGCTTCAAGTACAACCAGCTGATGAAGCTCGGCTGGGCCTACCTGCTGCCCATCGCCATCGCCAACATCCTCGTTATCGCCCTCGGCATCGCCGTGTGGTACACGGTGGCGTAGAGCGTGGTCGCGTTCGAGGTCACGACTCGGATTGCCGCGCCGCCAGCGGTCTGCTTCGACCTCGCCCGCGACGTGGATTTCCACGCTGAGTCACTCGCGCACACCGGTGAGCGTGTGGTTGACCGCCCAGGCCACAGGCTCCTCGAGTTGGACGACGAGGTCGAGTTCGAGGGACGCCATTTTGGGCTTGTCCAGCGCCACCGTGCCCGGATCACCGCGTTCGAAGCCCCCGTGTTTTTCCGGGACGAGATGGTGCGCGGCGCGTTTCGCTCCTTCGCACACGACCACGTGTTCGAGCCCGTGGGTGCGGGGACGCTCATGCGGGACCGCCTTCAGTTCGTCGCACCCCTCGGCTGGATTGGTTGGACCGTTGAACGTGTTGCGTTGCGTCCGTACCTGAGGCACTTGATCGTGCAGCGCGGCTTGGAGATCAAACGAGCAGCGGAGGGTGTAGCGTAGTCCTCTTCCGTCTTCGTTGATCAGTACGGTCCCCGGATGTGGTCGTGTACCTGCTCCTCGTAGAACGCGCGCAGGCGGTCGTGCAGGGCGTCTGGCAACGGCTTCAGCGCCGAGACGCGCGCGTTGACTTCGGCCTGCGCCGGCGAACTCGCGCCAGGGATGACGACCGACACCGCCTCGTGGTCGAGGATCCACCGGAGCGCCATCTCCACCATCGAGATGTCCTCGGGTACGTATTCGCGCACCTGCTCCGAGAGCGCAACCCCGCGCTCGTAGGGCAGGCCCGCGAACGTCTCGCCGACGTTGAACGCCTGGCCATCGCGGTTGAACGCGCGGTGGTCGTCCTTGCGAAAGACGGTGCCTGTCGTCAGCTTGCCTGTGAGGAGCCCGCTCGCCAGCGGCAGCCGGACGATGATCCCGACGCCCTGCTCGGCGGCGCGGTCGAACAACTCCCGAGCGGGCTTCTGGCGGAAGATGTTGAAGATGACCTGGAGCGAGGTCAGCCCCTCCTGCTCCAGGCACAGCAGCCCCTCCTCCATCGACTCGACGCTCGCGCCGAACGCCGCGATCAGCCCGTCGTCGCGCTGGCGGCGGAGCCAGTCGAACACGTGGCCCGCACGCAGCACCCCTATCGGGACGCAATGGAGTTGCGTCAGGTCGACCGTTTCGACGCCGAGGCGGTCCCGCGAGCGCTCGGTGGCCGCGCGGAGACCGTCCTCGGTGTAGTGGTCGGGATAGAGCTCGCCCGTCCGCCCGAGCTTCGTGGCGACGACGATATCGGGGTGCGTGGCACGGAAGTGCCCGACGGACTGCTCGCTCGCGCCGTTGCCGTAGACATCGGCGGTGTCGAAGAAGCGGACGCCGTGGGCGTAGGACGCAGCGAGGATCTGCTGGGCGATGGCGTCGTCCCACGGGCGGCCCCAGCCACCGCCGAGTTGCCAGCAGCCGAGGCCGCATTCGGTGACGGGGCCGAGGCGTCCCAGGGATCGCGTATTCATCACGTGCGAGTGTGCATCAGCTCAGCCCTGTGGGCCGTCCCACGCCGCGACGCCCAACGCCTCGAGGCCGCCCTTGCGGATCGGATCGGTGGCGTCGTTGAGCGCCTGGAAGCCAAAGTCGAGCCCGGCGATGGTGCGTATCGGGCGCGCGCCGTGCGGCATGTCGATGAGCCGGCTGAAGATGTCGACCACGATGTGCGCGTCGGTCGGGGCCTCGCCGTTGGCGAACAGGTCGCGCACGGTGCCCTCGAAGCCCTGGAAGAACTCGCCGACGTGCCCGTAGGCCGCCATCACCTCCTGGCGCGAGCCCTGCTTCATGTTCTCGAAGAAGCTCGTCTCGAACGGCCCCGGTTCGACGATCACCACGTCGATGCCGAGCGGCGCGAGCTCGTAGCGCATGGCCTCGCTCAGCCCTTCGAGGCCCCACTTGCTGGCGTTGTACACGCCGAAGCCCGGGAACGCGGCGCGGCCCGCCGTCGAGCTGACCTGGATGATGAGGCCGTCGCCCTGCGCGCGCATGCCGGGCAAGACGGCGTTCGCCACACGCGCCGTGCCGACGATGTTGAGGTCGAGCTGCGCGAGGAACTCGTCGGCGGTGAAGGACTCGACGGGGCCGCCGTAGCCGTAGCCCGCGTTGTTGATGAGTACGTCCACGCCGTCCATCTCGCTCACGGCCTGCTGGACGCTGTCGTCGGAGGTGACGTCCATCTCGTGGACGGAGATCGAGACGCCTTCGGCGGCGGCGAAGTCGCGGAGTTCCTGCGCCTTCGCGGCGTTGCGTCCCTCGACGGCGCGCATCGTAGCGTAGACGTGGTGGCCTTTCTGGGCGAGCGTCTTCGCGGCGTCGAGGCCGAAGCCGCTGCTGCATCCGGTGATGAGGATCTTCTTCGACATAGGGGTTCCTGGCAGAGAATGAGAGGGAGAGAAAGGACGACAGCCCGATGCGGGCGTGACACAGCTACCCGCAAACGAACGGATTCCACAGGGGCAGGTCGGCGCTTCCCGTCAGCGCTGACCGCGCATCCACCACGCCCCTGCACCGCCGGGGTTTCGCGGCGCGGCGCGAATCGAACGACTTCTACCTCACACCGCGGTGATGCTCTGGAGGTAGGGCTGCCCGCCGCCGAGCGTTCGTGATAGCGCATCGCGCTCGATCAGTCCGCAGCAGCGTTCACCGCCGCACTCGGCCGGCCGGCAAGCGCGCAAGCCCATCTCGTCTAGTCGCTCAACCGCTGGAACCGCCGCCGCACGTAGAGGACTATGAGCGCGTGGAGGACGACGCCGACGGCCAGGCCGATGGCATGGTCGAGGCGATCGACGCCGGGGGTGCGGCTGAGGACCCAGAGCGTCGCCCCAGACACTGGGAGGAACAGCAGGGCCGCCGTGGCAGCTCCCGGGTTGTACGCACGGCGCACGAGCACCGGGACGACGTGCGCGACGGCGTTGATGAGCGTCGGATAGACGACCGCGAGCCCCAGACCGATGTCGTACGACGCGGCCCCGACGATCACGGCCGTGAAGAGCGCCCAAACGCCCACGATGTTGATGACGAAGATCGCCGTGGCGGGGAGCAGATCGCGCCCGCCGCCCATCACGTCGTTGACCCAGGTCCGGAAGCGGTCCCCGTCGTGCTCCTCGTACTGGTGAACCTGGTACATCGGGAGGTGGAGGTAGACCAGGATCAGCGCTAGCGACGCATCGCGCAGCAGCACCAAGCCGAGCGCCGTGATGACGAAGGCAGACAAGAAGCCACCGTAGACCCAGTGCGCGGTCAACCGCTGGTACGACATGGTTTTTCTCTGTGGTGGACGAGAACGGATTGACCAATGAACACCGCACGACCATCACCCTGCAAGGCCCACAGCCATCGCCTACCCTGGCCCATTTGACGAAGCCAAGCGACCCCTTACACCTCGATGGTGCCCTGGAGGTAGGGCTGCACGTAGCCGCCGATGAGCGTGCGCGGCTCACCCTCGCGCTCGATCAGTTCGCAGAAGAGTTCACCGCCGCGCGCAGACGCTTGATAGGCGTGCAGCGTCCTCTTGCTAAGGCGGTCGGCCCAGAGCGGCACGAGCGCGCAGTGGATCGAGCCGGTCACCGGGTCCTCGGTCATCGTGGTGCCCTCCTCGGGCGCGAGGTAGCGCGAGACGAAGTCGTAGTGCCGCCCCGGAGCCGTCGGGACGAAGCCGATGATCTCGGTGCCGCGCATGAGATCGATTAACAGACCATAGTCCGGCTGCAGCGCGCGGACCTGCGCGTCGTTCTCGAAAACGGCGTAGTAGTTGATGCCCGCGCGGAGGAACTCGGTCGGCCGCCCGCCCAACCCGGCGATAATGCGGTCGGTCAGCGTGGCCGGTTCGGCGACGTAGGCGGGGAAATCCATCACGAGGCGGTCGCCCTCTCGGCAAACGAGCAACTCACCACTCAGCGTGTGAAAACGCAGCGGTGCACTCTCCACGCCGAGGTAGTGGAATAGCACGAAGCCTGTGGCGAGCGTCGCGTGGCCGCAGAGCGGGATCTCGAAGCTCGGCGTGAACCACCGCAGGCGGTAGCTGCCGTCCGGGTTCGCGGAGACGAAGGCCGTCTCGGCGAGGTTGTTCTCCGCCGCAATCGCCTGCAGCAGCGCATCGTCGGGCCACGCCTCCAGCACGCACACCGCCGCCGGATTGCCCGCGAATTGCTGGCTAGCGAAGGCATCGACTTGGAAGAGCGGGATACGCATATTCGACGCTATTGAGACGGAGCAAACGGACCAATGAAGTTGGCTTTGGCTACACCGTCGTCGAAGAACACGGTGACGTTGTCCATCGCGTGAAAGTAGGATCCATCCCGCCAAGCTTCGAAGGCGGAAACGTAGACCCGACTACCATCCTCAAAGGTCAGCCGGATGTCCTGAGGGTAGTCGACACGCTGTGATCCGTCGCTCGACACAATCCAATAACTCCAGTAGGAATCAGCAGCCACGATCTTCTGACCAAGCAGCGGGGTCCATCGGCTTGTCTTGGTTACCTCCCACACCCGGACGGCATTCACATCGTGGAGCGGCTCCGACTGCACGCTGATGTTGTACTGCTCGAATTCCCAATTCCAGGTCAGGCAGAAGACCGCTCCGTCTTCCATGGTGAGTTCGACAGCGTGA
>JBCCRG010000160.1:0-7883 GCA_039208155.1 Bacteroidota bacterium
GAGAGGGCCGAGACGAGGTGAAGCTGCTGAAAGACGATGCCGATGTGCTTGCCGCGGAACACATCGCGCTGTCCCTCTGACAGTTCGTAGAGGTCCTGGCCAGCAACCGAGACGGTGCCGCGATCGGGTTTGAGGAGGCCGGTCAGGACGCTCAGCAGCGTCGTCTTGCCGCTCCCCGAGGGGCCGAGCAACAGGTGGTGCGCCCCCTCGTCAATGCGTAGGTACGGGATGTCGAAAACGGGCTCGCTACCGTAGGCGAACCGCACGTTGCGCAGGGCGATCACGAGAGGAGGGGTAAGGGAGTAGAAGACTAGCCGCGAGCGAGCAGACGAGCGATATCGGTCCGGTACGCCTGGATGGCCGGTATCAGTGCAGCCACGAGGCCGATCACGAGCACGAGGCCCACGAGCGCGAACTCTTCGGGGAGAAACGTGGCGCCGGTGAGCGGTACCGGGGTGCGGGTGCCTGCCGTCGCCGCGCCGAGCGCTGAGGCGGCAGCATGGCCGAGCCCGAGCCCGAGCAGCGCGCCCAGCGTGGCCAGTAGCAGGCCTTCGAGGAGGACGTGACCCACGAGCGTCCGGCGGCGTGCTCCGAGACTGCGCATCACCGCGAGGTCGTAGCGTCGTTCCCGCAGCGCGTTGTAGAGCGCGATCCCGACGCCCAACGCCGCCGCCGCGATCAGGACGATGCCAAAAAGCCGCAGCGCATCGATGCCAACGCCGAGTAGGCTGAGCAGCCGCTGTGTCTCGACGGCCGGGGCGGCGGCCTGCAGGTTGGTCTGCGCGTTGACCATGCGCGGAAACGTGACCGCAGCCATCGGCGAGGCGAAGGAGAGGAGCAGCGCCGTGTACTGCCGCTCCGGAGCGCCACCAGCCGACGGCGGAGCGGCCCCTGCCGTCGGTGGCAGGCTAGGCGGGGTGACCTGCGCCAGCGCCGATGTAGGCGAAGGGATGGACGCCGTCACAGTCGGAAGGCTGGCCTCCTCTTCGTCGCCCTGGGCGTCGTCCGCGTGGTCGTGGTGGCCCTCTTGGTGCCTGCCGTGGTCGCCGTCATGCTCGTGGTCGCCGTCATGCTCGTGGTCGCCGTCATGCTCGTGGTCGCCGTCATGCTCGTGGTCGCCGTCATGCTCGTGGTCGCCGTCATGCTCGTGGTCGTCGCCATGCCCGTGGTCGTCGCCGTCGTGATCGCCCGCCGCGTGGTCGCCGTGCACCGCCCACACGGTCTCGACGCTCGTCAGGATGAGCCGGTCAAGGACGGTTCCCGTCGGTGCCAGCGTGCCCACGATCCGGAGCGGCATCTCGTCGTGGGCGGCTCCGCCTTCGCTCAGGCCGTGCGCTGACACGATCTCCGCGTCGAGCGCGAGCCCCGTCTCCGCTAGAACGGCCGCGCCGACTACCACCTCGCCGATACCGTCCCACACACTCCCCGAGGCAACCTCGGCTCCGTAGTGGTCGAGGTAGGCACGGGTCGAACCGACGATGCGGTACCCGCGGTACGAGTCGCCCAAGGCAAGTGGGATCGCGAACGCAATAGCAGGATTCTGCGCGAGTTGGTCGGCCTCCGCCACCGGAATGTTGCCGGTCGGGCTATCGACGTGGTACACGGCTGAGAGGATCAGCTGGAGCGGGCTCCCCTTGGCCCCGACGACCAGATCAATGCCCTCCGAGTTGGAGGTGAGTGAGCGCTCGACCTGGTGGCTGAAGAGGAGCAGGACCACGATGATCGCGATGCCGAGCGCGAGCAGCGTCACGTTGAGGAGCGTGCCCCAGGGCCGTCGCCGCAGGTAGGCGAGGCTGAGGGAGAGAAGATTCATCAGAGGGGCGCGTGGGCGAGAAAAGCACAGGCGCATATGCCTGCCTGCCTAAAAGGCTCCCGTCTGAGGTTGCTCTCGGTGTCAACCCTTACGAAGTAGGTGGTGGGCGTTTTCTACGATCCGACGATGGGAAAAACTAGGAGGAGCAACACAGTAGGTAGATAATTGCGAACGGTATAGCATCCGGAAAGATGAGGGGCATACGCAGCGGTAGCGAAGCCTGTACGTTATAACATGTATATCGAAGAAGTAGGGAAGGTGGACGTTTGGTCGAAGAAAAACGCGCAGTCGTAATGATAAACGAGATAGATGAACGTATACTATGGATAGGCATGTGCGCGAGGACTAACCAACCTCAGCAGGCGTGCGTGCGATTTAGCATCAACCAACTTCTCATTCCTATGTCGCTCAACATTGAGACGATCTCAGCGAAGGACGCCCAGAGCAAGCTTTCGCAACTCCGCTCCGGACGCGGAGGCCGTACATCGAAATACCAGCCCGTTCTTGAAGCCGTTCAAGGCCGCCGGGGCAGCCAGATTGTCACCGTCGATGATCTGACCCCGAATGAGGTGCAGGGGCTGCGTGCCTATCTGTACCGCTACCTCGACTCCGAAGAGTGGACCGTGAAAAGCGCCCGCACGGACAGCGACGGGAGCAAGTACCGCGTCTTCATCGGCCGTGAGGCGGACTTCGACTAGGCTCTGCGTCTGCGTTCTGATCTACCGCGAGCGGCGGCAGTCACCCGACTGTCGCCGCTCCTGCTTGTGAGAACGCCCGGGAACTCTCCGGCGTAGAAACGGCACGCTCAATCACGAACGCCAACCCATCCATGTCCATGCTCGACTTCACGTCCAGGCTAGAAAAAGCCACGCTCGGCGGCGGTTGCTTCTGGTGCGTCGAGGCGGTGATGAAGCCGCTCCGGGGCGTCCAGTCCGCCGTCTCAGGCTACGCCGGGGGAAACATCCCCAACCCAACCTACCGCGAAATCTGCTCGGGGCTGACCGGCCACGCCGAAGTCGTCGAGGTCACGTTCGACCCGGCGCAGGTGTCCTACGCCGACCTGCTGCGCGTCTTCTTCGCCACGCACGACCCGACCACGCTCAACCGCCAGGGAGCGGATGTGGGCACGCAGTATCGCTCCGTCGTCTTCACGCACTCGGACGCGCAGGCGGAGACCGCACGCGCGGTCATCGCGGAAATCGAGGCGGCAGGCATTTACTCCGATCCCATCGTGACGGAGGTCGCGCCCGCGCCGACGTTCTACGTCGCGGAGGACTACCACCAGGACTACTTCGAGCGCAACCCGAACCAGCCGTACTGCGCGGCGGTCATCGCGCCGAAGGTCTCCAAGTTCCGCAAGCAGTTCCTCGACAAGCTCGCGCAGCCCGCGTAGCTGCCTCATTGGACCACACAAAAAGCACCGCCCCGCCTTCCAGCTCCGGAAGGCGGGGCGGTGTACGTCGGAGCACCAGGGGTACTACTTCACGAGCACCACGCGTCCGGTGACCGCTGTCCGCTCCGCGCCGTACTCGGCCTGGAAGCGGTAGACGTAGAGGCCCGAGGCGAGCCCGCGTCCGTCGAGGCGGACCGCCTGGCCGTAGCCCGGCGCGAGGTCGCGCTGGTTCACGACGGCGACCTCGCGGCCCATCACGTCGTAGACGCGGACCGTCACGTCGGCGCGCTGCGGCAGGTCGAACGCGATCTGCGTCTGCGCCTGGAACGGGTTCGGGTAGGCCCCTACGAGCGCGAACGCCTCAGGCAACTCGACCGACGAGGCGGCCTGGCCACCCTGAACGCCGTTGCCATCGAGGATGTCTTCGTCGCGCGCGCCCAGGTTCTGGATGCGCGTGTCCTCCGCAACGGGCGTGTCCGCGACGGCGAACGGCGTCTCCGAGAAGTTAGCCACGAGGAACTCCGCGAGGGCGTCCTGCTCCGAGCCCGTCGGCGCGAAGCCCGCGAGGCCCGTGAAGTCGTCCTCGTCTTCGAGGTCGACGCGGCTGAGCGCGTTGGCAAACTCCTCGTAGCCGTCGCCGCCGCCTGCCAGGAAGTCGAGCGTGACCAGCTTGACCACACGGCTCGGATCGCCCTGGATCACGCCGTCCTGCGCGATCACATCGAGCACGATGCCCGCGTCGTCCACGATAGCGACGGTGCGGACGCGGCTGTCAGCCTCGGCGGCCGGGTCGAAGCTGAACTTCACGCCAGCCACTTGCGGGAAGCGGCCGCCGGCGAACTCAACGCTGCTGACGCCGTTTTCGAGCGCACCGACGAACTGCTCAGCGGTGAGTTCGAGGATCGAGAGGCCGTTGTTGAACGAGAGCGCGCCCTCGATGTCGAGCTGTGCAATCTCGCCCTCGGCGCGGAGGCCGGGGATCTCCTGCGGCGGGAGGCGCTCGCCCGTCTCGGCGTCGATGTCGCCGATGGGGGCGCGGATGCCGCCGCCGTTCTTGAACGACACCTGCACGCCCGCGTCGACCGTGCGCGCGAAGTCGAGGTTGGCGTCGGCGGTGAGGTTGCCGAGGTTGGTTTCCTCGGTGCGGACCTCGCCACGCAGCCCGTCCAGAAATACCTCCGTGGTGCCGAAGATGTTGGAGAGCTTGGCGTCGAGCACAGTGTCTACGGCGTCGATGATCGCCACGACGGTCTCGTTCGGTGCCGGATTGCCGAGGCGATCCACGCCCGCATCGTCCGTGGCGAAGGCGCCGCTGACGCTGGCGTCCACGCTTGGGAGGATCACGTTGCCGAAGGCGTCGAACGAGATCACGAGGCGGCCGACGTAGGTGTACTGCCCGTCCGTGGAGACGACCGGTACATCCTTGCCGTCGGCATCCTGGAAGAGCGTCGGGTACGGCCCTGCGGCGGTGTCACCAGCGCGCAGGATGTCCGTGTCGTCGGCGAGGAGCCGGTCGGAGCCACCCGCGATGGCGATGTCCACGCCCGAGAGCCGATTGACGAGCTCCTGGTCGATGTTGAACTCCTGCAGGTGCGAGACCACGATGATCTTGTCGACACCTTTCGCCGTCAGCGCGTCAACCTCCGCCTGCACGATCGCCGCGAGCGCGTCGAAGTCGTCCGGGTCTTCGGGCTTCACAATCACGTTCTCCGGCGAGGTGATGATCGGCAGCAGCGGTGTCGTTGCGCCGACCACGCCGACCTGCGTGCCGTTGACGTCGAGGATCACGCTGGGCGCGATGCTGTTCGGCTGCGCGGGCTCCGCGCCCGGCACGGCGAGGTCCGCGAGATCGCCGTTCGGCGAGAAGTCGAGGTTGGCCGAGAGGTAGGGGAAGAGCGTCCCGTCGTAGCCATCGGAGTCGGGCTCGATGATGTCCTCGAAGCGGTCCGTGCCTTCGTCGAACTCGTGGTTGCCAATCGCCGACGCATCGAAGCCAATGGCGTTCATGAGCGCGATGTCAGCGAAGCCACGGCCTTCCTCGCCGACGACGGCACCGACCGTGCGGTCGGCCCCAGCGGAGAAGAACGGGCCGGGGATGTAGTTGTCGCCCGACGAGATCAGAATCGAGTTGGCAAACTCAGGCCGCAGCGCGTTCACGACCGCCGAGAAGCGCGGCGCGTCTTCGATGGTGTTGACGTTGCCTTCGAGGTCGCTGGCGTGGAGGAGCTGCAGCGTGAACGCCGGAACCGACGCGCCGAGCGCCCAGATGCCGACCGAGCCGCTGACCTCGTTCGAGACGACGAGGAGCGCCTGCCCGATGGGGCTGTCAGCGGCGGGGATGAAGACCAGACCTTCGGGGCCGAGGTCCTGTCCCGGCGCTTCAGCGTCGGCGCCGAAGTCGCGGTTGATGAGCAGCGTCTCAAACACGACCGGGGTGCTGCGGTCGGCCTGCACACGGAAGACCGCGATGCCACTCACGCGTTCCAGCCCGACGAACACGTAGGTGGTGCCGTCCACGGTGCCCGTGACGATGCCCTCGGGCTCTGGACCGCCGTCGTCCGAGCGGTTGTCAAACGAGTCGTTGTCGTCGTTGTTGGCGTTGAACGCCGCCATCGGGAGGTCGCCGGAAGCGATCAAGTCCGCGATGGCGCGCTCGATGTCGTCGCCAGAGTCGTAGACGAGCTGCCCGTCGGGTGTGTACGCCGAGAACGAGCGGGAGCCGAAGGCCACGAGGCGGTCGAGGTCGCCGTCGCCGTCCGTGTCGCTGAACGCCTCCGAGATTTCTATGCGGCCGAGATTCGCCTCGTCGAGCAGCGTCGCGGTGTCGAAGCCGTCGAAGAAGTCCGAGTCGGCGTCGAGCGGGAGGTCCGCGCCGCGGATCTCGTCGAAGCCGCGCCCGTCGCCCTCGTTGGCCGTGAGGATGTACTGGTCGCCGAACGCGTCGAGCATGGCGAGCCCGTCCGGATGGCGTAGGCTCAGGAGCGGCCAGTTCTGGATGGTGATCGCGCCGTCTTCGTTGCTCGCATCGAGCGCGTTGCCAGGGAGCCGGTGGTCCTTGAGACCGAGCGTGAAGACCGAGGCGATGGTCTTCGCGTCGAGGTCGACGACCGCGATGGCGTTGTTTTCCTGCAGCGAGACGTACGCCTCGCGGCTGTTCGGCGCGATGGTCACGAACTCGGGCTCGATGTCCTGCGCGACCGAGACGTCGGGCGTGACGAGGTAGAAATCGTCCGCAAGTTCGCCGTTGCGCGGGCCGCCCTCGTTGAAGGCCGTGAAGTCGAGCGTCGTTACGTCGAAGCTGATGCCGAGCGGGTTGGAGCCGCCGCGCATGCCGGTGATGATGCTGATCGTGCCCATCGGGTCGATGCCGTCGTCGGCCTCGCCTTCGTTGGCAACGACGACGGCCTGGCCGTTCGGCGCGAATGCGAGCCCGTCCGGCAGCGCGCCCACGGTGACGGCGTCCACGAACTGGCCGTTCTCGTCATAGAACGCGACGGAGCCGGGGTCGGTGGACGGGTCGGCTTCGACCGCGACCGCGATGAGCGAGAAGCCGCCGTAGTTGCGCACGTCGATGCTGTTCACGCCGCCCACGCTCGCCACGTCGGCGCTCACGTCGATGGTGAAGAGCTGCGTCGGATTGGCGGGAGACGAGAGGTCGAGCGCGACGACCTCGTCGGCGTCAGCGTTGACGAAAAAGAGGCGCTGCGTAGCGGCGTCATACGCCACGATTTCGGCCGCGCCTTCGTCGAAGATGCCCGTCTCGAAGCGACCGACGAGGTCGGCCTGGAGCTGGGCCTGGGCGAGCGGTGCGAGGAGCAGCGCTACCAGGAAAAGGGAGGGTATCCTGAACATATCGGGAGAGAAGAAGAGAGGAGAAAAGCGGAGTCAGAATGTTATCAGTGGCGTGTTAACTCTGATGGGCTAAACCATTACCGGATTATTACTTGGACGTTAACGAACTGTAAAGCAGGTGTACAGAAGTTCTGCGGTGTCTGGCGTTGCTCTCTGCCAGCGCAGCACCCCCCGCTTGCACGCCTGCGACGGCCCCGCTAGGGCGGGGCAGGCTCCGCAAGCTGTCCCCCTCAAAATTGAGGGGGATAGTCTGAGGAGCGGAGGCGACGCAGAACAGGGGGCGCCGGGTTGTGCAACAGCCCACCAACTATTGCTGAGGCGCCTATCAGCAATCCCGATAGCTTCCGCGCGCACTGAGCCCTGCCAACGCAGCGACGCCGCCCGACACGAAGTCAGGCGGCGTCGCAGAGAAGCTAGATGAAAGGCCGAGCGCGTGGGCTAGCGCATCCCGAGCATGCGGTCGAAGCGCTCTTGCTGGTCCGTCCCGGGGGGCACGTCGTATGGGTTGGACGGCAGGTCGACCATCTGGAGCACGGGATAGGACGCACGCCGCAAGAACGGCTCCGGCGTACCGCTGATGTCGTTGCCGATCACGAGCACCATCGTGCCCTGCTCCTCAATGGTGGCGCCAACCGATGAGATGTCGGTGCCGCCCGTCTTGTCCCACGTGTTGGACCAGAAGTACATCCACTTCGCGTCGGGCTCCAGGAGCCGCACGCAGCCGTGCGAGGCCGGGCCGCCGGTCGGGAGGGCGTACTGGTGGAGGTGGATGCCGCGCCGCTCGTGGATGTTCATCACCCAGTGCATCTCCCACAGCTCCGCATC
>JBCCRG010000161.1:0-7858 GCA_039208155.1 Bacteroidota bacterium
GACGACCGTGCCCGGTAGGCTGACGCAACACCCAACGCATCGTCGCTCTGTGGCGAGCCTGTGAAAAGGGAGCCGACCTGGAACGGAAGAACGGGGCCTGGTATATTTCGCCTCCTTGCCGCGTTCGTCTAGGGGTCCAGGACGCCGGCCTCTCACGCCGGTAACACGGGTTCAAATCCCGTACGCGGTACCTCAGAAGCGCCGTCGCACCTATCCGTGCGACGGCGCTTTTTGCGTGGGCAGCGCTACGGTATGTTTGCCCCCGAATGCCCACACGCGTGACACGCATCGGGCTTCGCCTGCTCTCGCTCCCTCAGCTCCTGTCGTCGTCCCTGCGAACGCCCAGGCTCGGACCCGCGCCCCATGCCCGACACCCGCTGGCAGCTTCTGGAACAACTTCTCGACGAGGCGGCGGCTCGTCCTCCGGAAGAGCGAGCGGCCTACCTCGACGCGGCGTGCCCTGACGAAGACCTGCGCGAGGAAGTCGAGTCGCTGCTCATGGCGGAGCAGGACGCCGGTGGGTTCTTCGCGGATCTCGGCGGGGCGATAGCCGACGGCGGGGCCATGCAGTCCGCGCTCACCGAGACGCTCGTGAATACGCAGATCGGGCGCTGGCACGTCGAGGCCCCCCTCGGGCAGGGCGGCATGGGCACCGTCTACCGCGTCCGACGCGCCGACGGCGTAGTCGAGCAGACGGCGGCCTTGAAGCTGCTCGACTCGGTGCGTCCAGACGTGGTGGCGCGGTTTGCCCAGGAGCGGCAAATCCTCGCGCAGCTGGACCACCCCGGCCTCGCCCGGCTCCTCGACGGCGGAGCTACGCCCGAGGGGCGTCCCTACCTCGTCATGGAGTACGTGGACGGCGTCCCGATCACCGCCTACGCCACGGCGCACCGGCTCAGCGTCGAGGCACGCGTGGCGCTCATAGCCGAGGTCTGCGAGGCCGTGCAGGCTGCGCACCAGCGCCTGATCGTCCACCGCGACCTCAAGCCGTCCAACATCTTTGTCCAGGCTCGGACAGACAGTCCTGCCCAAGGGGAGGCCCAGACGACGGAACGAGCACAGCAGCCAGGCGCACGCGTGAAGCTGCTCGACTTCGGGATCGCCAAGCTCATGGCCGACGACACCGCAGACGGGAACGCGGCGCTACGGACGCAGACGGAGCAACGCCTCCTCACGCCCGCCTACGCCGCGCCCGAACAGCTCGACGGCGGTCCGATCTCCACGGCCACCGACGTCTACGCGCTGGGCGTCGTGCTCTACGAACTGCTGACGGGCCAGCGGCCGTTCGAGGCCACTACGCCGAGCGCCCTCGCAGCGGCCCAGCTGCAGGGCGATGCCCGCCGCCCTAGCACCCGCACGGCGACCAGTTCCGACGCCCTGCTGGCAGAGGCAGGCTTGCCCGCCGTCCAACCGCTCAGCCGCGCGCTCCGGGGCGACCTCGACGCCATCTGCCTCAAAGCGCTGCGTCGCGACCCCGGCGACCGCTACCCGTCGGTGGATGCCCTCCGCGACGACCTGCTGCGCATGCTCGACGGACGCCCAGTGGCGGCCCGCGATGGGGCGACGGCCTACCGCGTCGGTCGCTTCGTCAAGCGGTATGCGCTGGCGGTGACGCTGGCCGCGGTGGCCGTCCTGGCGCTCGTGGGAGGTCTCGGCATCGCGCTGTGGCAGGCTCGCGTGGCCGCCACCGAGGCCGAGGCCGCGCGCGACCAAGCTCGGCGAGCGGAGGCGACGGTGGCGTTCATGACCGGCCTGTTCGAAAGTGTTGACCCTGCGGAGGCGCGCGGGCGGGCGCTAGCTCCAGCCGACCTCGTCGCGCGCGGACGGTCCCAGATCGACGCGCTCGCTACCCAGCCCGGCGTCCAGGGCGAACTGCTCGCCGTGATGGGCCGCCTGTACCAGAGCCTAGGCTTGTATGCCGCCGCCGACTCGCTGCATGCGGAGGCCCTCGCGCTCCGCCAGCGCTTCCTCGGCCCCGCGCACCCCGACGTGGCGGAGAGCCTGTATGACCGCGCTGCTGCACTCTTCGTCCTCCGCGACTTCGTCACGGCCGACTCGCTGCACCGCCGTGCCCACGCGCTGCGCGCCGCCCAACTGCCTCCTGACGATCCGCGCCTGCTGGAGAGCCTGGTCGCCATGGCGGCAAGCGCCTCCAACTTCTACGACCACGACCGGGCCGATTCGCTCTTCGCCGTCGCGCTGACGCGGTGGGACGGGCCGACGTGGGAGCGGCACCCCGCCCGGCTGAACGCGCTCGTCGGTCGCGCGATGCTGCTGCTGGACGAGCAGCGCCCCGCCGACGCGGAGCAGCTTTTCCGCACCGCGCTCCCGCTGCTCACCGAGGTGCGTGGCGCCGACCACCCCGAGGTGGCCGACGTGCACTACAGCCTCGGCGAAGCCCTCGCCGCGCAAGACCGCGACGCCGAAGCACTAGAGGCTCACCATCGCGCACTTGCCCTCTACCGCCGTCTCCACGGCGACGCGCACGACCTCGTGGCAACGAGCCTGTACCGTCTCGCTGGCATCGAGGAGCGGACGGGCGACGTTGGCGCAGCCGAGACGCACTACCGCGAGGCGGCGGCCGTCTATGCGGAAACGCTCGGATCGGACCACCCTTGGTCCGCCTATCCGCTCATCGCCCTCGCCCAGCTTCTTCGCGATACCGCAGGTAGCCCAAACATGAGTCGCTTGGAGGATGCCCTGAGCGCTCTCGATGAAGCTCGGACTATCTACCTAGCCGCAGGTCTGGACCATCCCGATTCCCGCATGGCGACGCTCGACTTGCAAGCCGGGCGTGTGCTCCACGAACTCGGACGCCACCGTGAGGCGCGCGACCGACTCAGCGCGAGCCAGCGAAGCTACACGACTCGGCTTGCGGACGCCCAGGCTGATGCCGACTCTGCAGCCGTCGCGCTGGCCCGCTCCAGACTCGACGCCGTCGCGACCACGCTCGCCGCGCTCCCGACCGTAGACCGCGACGAGGAGTAGTCTTCGTGCCGGGCAGGCTAAGATGCAGTCCGCTCAACCACCGTCGGTCGGCGGCTCGCACTTGCAGCCGGTACGCGGGCATCTCGGCTTTTTGATGGCCACGAACGTGCGCAGCGTGACGTCGAGCCAGGAGGCTGCGCTGTGGCAGGTCCGGCAGGGCACGAACTGGAGCCCCAGCACAGGCAGGCTGCGGTCTGCAAAGGACGGATCGACCCCGAAGAATGCGTTCGGGTAGTAGGTCGGGATCTCGGTCTGCGTGCCGCGCGGCTCGGGCGGCGGCGGGCACCGGCCTGCAAAGTCGAAGCCCTCGGACGCCTTCGCGAAGCGATCCGAAGGAGTTACCCCAACGCCAAGGGCGACCAGATCAAGGTCGTGCTCCTTTGCGAGCGCGTCGGCCTGCTCCGACAAGACCTGGCACGCCTCGGCTTCCTCGCCGAGATCCGCACAAAAGGCTGCCCGGGCCTCCTCGACGTTGACCCCTTCGGCATCCGCGCTCGGTAGGAAGTGGCCGAGGAGGACAGTGCTGTTCATGTCGGCGGCCGCGTACTGGAGATCGTAGTAGAATGCCGTCGCCTGGGCACTCCCGTTCAGGTCCTGCGCGATGTCACCGAGCGGCCCACCGTTTGACTGGCCCCCCTTCGCGGCAACAGTGGGGCCGAGGAGCGCGGCGTCAGGGCTATCCTGGGCCAGTTCGCATCCCACGAGGCAGGCTGCTACCAACGCCAACATGCAGGCACACTGGATACGAGAGGATCGGGACGAGAACATGGCTTTATCCGGGAGGAGTTGGATGGGGGTCAGGGCGAGCGTACAGGAACGCTTCCATCCACACTACGCAATGCGTCGGCACCCCGGATCACGGCTGTGCCGTTTTCTCCCCTAACCTTGCTACGCCTCAGCCTTGGGACGTGGCCCCGACCCGGGGCGCGGCCCACCCCACGTACGCCCGCCCATCAGGTCGTACTTCTTCAAGAGGCGATACACCGACGACCGCGAGACATCGAGGGCGTCCACGAGGTCTTCTACGACCCCGCCGCACACGTCGTGGGCGTGCACGAACGCGGCGCGCTGCACCTCCTCCAGCGTCGGCAGCGTCTCCTTGCTGACGCCCCTCGCCAGGAGCACATGCGCGGGCGGGCGCGGCTCGTCAGGCACGTCGGCGGTGGCACGCTGCACGGCGTGCGCGGTACTGGTACCCACGTGACTCCGCACGGGTGCGCCGCGCACCGGTTCGTCCTGCAGCATTAGGTCTCCAGGCTCGATCTGGTCGCCCTCCGCCAGCAGCACGGCACGCTCGACAGCGCTCTTGAGCTCGCGCACGTTGCCTGGCCACGCGTAGGTGAGGAGCGTCCGCCGCGTTGTCGGCGACAGAGCGCGCTCGGGCGTGTCTGGATGCCGACGCAGGAAGTCGGCGAGGAAATGATCGGCCAGGAGCAGGATGTC
The DNA here is from genome assembly GCA_039208155.1 of Bacteroidota bacterium. GTDB lineage: Bacteria > Bacteroidota > Rhodothermia > Rhodothermales > Rubricoccaceae > JBCBEX01. The sequence continues at coordinate 4,432 of JBCCRG010000161.1, forward strand.
GGCCCCGCGTTCGCGAAGGGGCGGGAGCGGCACCGGGAACTGGCAGAGCCGGTAGAAGAGGTCCTCCCGAAACTGCCCAGCCTGGACCATCGCTTCGAGATCGCGGTGCGTCGCCGCGATCACGCGCACGTCGACGCTGAGGGTCTGGTAGCCGCCGACGCGGCGCAGCGTGCCGTCCTGCAGGACGCGCAGCAGCTTCGCCTGGAGATCCGGTGCCAGGTCGCCGATCTCGTCGAGGAAGAGCGTGCCGCCGTCGGCGACCTCGAAGACGCCGCGCCGACGCGTGAGCGCGCCCGTGAACGCGCCCTTCTCGTGGCCGAAGAACTCCGACTCCATCAGGTCGCGCGGGATGGCAGCGCTGTTGACGACCACGAAGGGCGCGCGCGCCCGGCTGGAGTTGTGGTGGATCGCCTCGGCGACGAGTTCCTTGCCCGTGCCGCTCTCGCCGAGGATTGTCACCGCGAGGTCGCCGCGCGTGGCCTTCTCGATGGTCCGGTAGACCTCGACCATCGCCTCGCTCTCGCCGATGAGTTGCGGACCCTCGGGCGGCAGCGCGACGCGGCGGCGGAGCGCGTCGAGCTGCGTCGTGATGCGGCGGCGCTCGGCGGCCTGCCGCACGAGGACGGGCGCCTTTACCATGTCGTCCTGCGCTTTCGTCAGGTAGTCCGTCGCGCCAAGCTCGATGGCGTCGAGGGCGACACGGATGGTGGTCTGCGCCGACACCATCACGACGGCGAGGCCGGGGCGGGCGGCACGGAGGCGGCGCAGCACCTCCAGCCCGTTGAGACCGGGCATCGACACGTCGAGGAAGACCAACACCGGATCGGCGCCGTCGTCGAGGCCGCGCAGCAGCGCGTCGCCCGACGGGTACACGTCGATGCGTGGGTCGTCTATGCCTGCCGCACGGCTAGCCGACAGGAGTTTTCGGGAGAAGAGGGCGGCGTAGTCGGCGTCGTCATCGGCGACTAGCAGACGGAAGGACATGACAGCGGTACAGCTTCCGGCAAGACCGCTTGGGGTCCTTGCAGCCTCGCCGTGGTGGGGAGTAGGGTGCGTAGGATAGACATCTCACCCACCCCGATGTAACCCCGCATTCACGCGATGATCACGCTTCGCTAAGCCGCACGGCGAAGCGCGCGCCGCCTATCGGAGCCTCCTCCACCGCAATCGTACCGCCCCACGCCTGCACGGCGATGCGACAGAAGTAAAGACCGAGTCCTGCCTTGCCAGGTCGCCCGCCCGCCTGGCTGAACGCCTGAAACAGGAACGGCTGCACGCTCTCCGGCACCCCCGGCCCCGCGTCATCGACGGTGAGCACGACGTTTCCCTGGCTACGCTGCAACCCAACCTGTACGGCAGAATCCGACGGGGCGTAGCGGAGTGCGTTGTCGAGCAGGTTGTGGACCACGCGCTCCAAGCGGTTCTCTTCAGCAACCGTCCAGAACGCCACGTCCGTCCCACTCAATTCGATGTGCTGCCCTTGCGTTCGCGCACGCGGGGCCTGCGCCTCAGCCACACGACGGACGACCGCCGCCACGTCGCAGCGAAGCGCTGACCGGTCTGCTGACGGGTTGAGCGCATCGACTTCGGCGCGGAAGACTTCTAGGATCGACCGGATCATCTCGCGCATGCGGTCAGCCTGGCGCAGCGCGATGGCGAGGATCTGTCTCGTGTCAGCCGTGTCCTCTGGCGCACCGAGCGCGGCCACGTCGTCGCCGAGCAGCTGCAGGGCACCCCGGACGCTGCCGAGCGGGTTGCCGAGGTCGTGGACGATGCAGTGGAGCAGCACCTCGCGGCGCTCGATCTCCTTCTGGATGCGCTGGCGGTCGAGGTGCTCCTGCCGGGCCGACTGGAAGAGCCGCTGCATCCCCGCATAGTCCAGCGACGGCGGTCCGATGAGCAGCAGCGCACGTCCGTCGAGCACGAACGCCGTCGCTTCGAGCGGACGCTCGCGGCCGTCGGGACCGGTTTCTGTCCACGGCCCTGAGCGCAGCAGGTCGGCCTCGCCTTGCGCCCAGTGCTGAGCCGCGTCGATCAGGAAGTTGTCGAGGAAGAGCGAGGACGAAGCGAGGTCCAGCGCCTGCTCGGGGTGCCCCGGGACGGCAAAGAGCGCCTCGAACCACGACGGCACGGCACCGAGCCGCGCGAAGCGGTCGCCGCGCCGCTCCAGCAGCGCCACGTCGAGGCGCGCGGGCAGCCCGGACGGGATCGGGGCAGGCGGTGGGGCATCCTGAAACATGGGTCCTCAGGCGGTGCCGAGCAGGCGCTCGGCGAGATCGGTGAAGGCTACCTCGACGCCTTCCCCCGTCTTCGCGCTCGTGCGGCGTGAGGACAGCGTCAGATCCGCCTCGGCCTCGTCGCCCAGGTCCCACTCCGTCACGAGGTCGGCCTTGTTGAGCAGCAGTAACGCGGGGACGTCACCCGTCACGGCCTGGGCTCGCTGGTGCAGATCGAGGGCGTGGTCAAGCGTGGCAGCGCGGGTGCCGTCTGCGACGAGGAGATACCCCGCGGCTCCGCGGAGGTACGACATCTGGAGCTTCTGGAAGGCGTCCTCGCCGTTGAGGTCCCACACGAGCAACTCGACCCGCTCCTCCCCGATCCGCAGCGCCTTCTTGTCGATTTTGACGCCCAGCGTGGTGAGGTATTCGTCGGAGAAGATGCCCCGGACGAAGCGCCGCACGAGGCTCGTCTTTCCGACGGCGGAGGTCCCCAGGAGGCAGATTTTCTTGCGGATCATGCGGAAAGCTACGCCCCGCGCGGGTTCCATCGGCCCCCTCTGTCAGCGCGCCGTTCGCTACCGACGGGACGGTGCCGGGACCGCATTGAACGGGACCGGCCACACAAACAGCACTTCGACGGGACCGCCCGGCTCCTCGCCCGGACTGAACCGGAGCGTCCCGACGGCCTCCAGCACACGTTCGTTGAGGCCGCCCGGCAGCCCGACGAGCACCTCGCCGCACGTCGGCACACCGTCCTCGCTGAGGATGAAGCGCGAGAAGACCGTCCCCTGCACCCGCGCGCCGCGCAGGGCCGGCGGATACTCCAGCGCCTCGCCGTAGAACGACTGCAGCGCGACCTCACGCGACGGCATCAACGACGGCGACGTCTCTGGCACGGCCACGATGTCCTCCCCGTTGAAGCGCAGGCTTCCATCCTCGTTGCGGCGGTCCTCCGGGCAAGGCAGCCCGGTGGCCTGCGGGATCAGCCGCGCTGGCCCGGAGGCGGTGTACGGCGTGTCCTCGCGGTATTCGCCGCCCAGCTCGACCAGCACGTCCCCGTATGCTTTGCCGAGGCGCGCTGCGATCCCCGCGGCGTCGAAGTAGGACGGCCGGTCCACGAACTCGCCGAAGCGCACGTGTGCGCCGTCCTCGTGGGCCTTGACCTGCACGAGCAGGCGGTCGCTCGGCTCCTCGACGGCTAGCGAATC
>JBCCRG010000162.1:0-7825 GCA_039208155.1 Bacteroidota bacterium
CGGCCGAGTGGAGCCTGCTCGCCCCGTTCGCGCGGCGCTTCGGGCGGGCGCAGCTGCTGCGGTGGTTTCTCCCGGCGCAACTGCTGCACCCCGTCTACATCGTCGCGATGGCGACGCTCGGGGCGTGGGGCGGCTACACGTGGAAGGGCCGCACCGTCGAGCGTTAATCCCTTGCAACGAGTTGGACAAACTCCGCGAGCATCATCGCGGTCGCGCCCCAGACCACGTGGCCGCCCAGGTCGAAGTAGGGCACCATCACGTCGCGGCCTCGAATCGTCCGCTGCTGCGTGCGTATCCGCGTCGGGTCCACAAGATCGCCCACCGTCGCTTCGATGAGCCGCGCCACCTCGATGCGGTTCACGTCGAACGTCGGGCGCCCCTCCGCGGCGGCGACAAACGGCGTGACGCAGAAGCGCGTCGGCGGGATGTAGAGCCCCGACAGGGCGCCGAGCACGGCATCCGCCGCGACGTGCACGCCGACCTCCTCCTCCGTCTCGCGGAGCGCCGCCTCCAGCGCTGTCTCGCCGTCCTCGATGGCCCCGCCGGGGAGCGAAATCTGGCCGCGGTGGTCGCGCATCGTGTCCGGGCGCTGCGTAAGCGCGAACGTGGCGCGGCACGCGTCGTCTGGGTAGAGCAGCAGCAGCACGGCGGCGGCGCGGCATGGCTTCCCGCTCGGATCGATCAGCGTCGGATCGCGGCGCTCGGCGAGCGGGGCCATCCGCGCCTGGGCTGGCGTCCCAGGACGCTCGTCCTCAGCGAGGCGGGTCTGGAGACGAGGCAAGAGCGTATCGAAGCGCACAGCAGCAGGATTGGAGCGTGACGAGCGGCAAGCTACCGCCGGACACCGCCTGCCCGCTTCGCCCCAAAACGAGGCCCGCCCGGCGTGCCGAAGCCTGCCGGGCGGGACCTGTGATCAGAAGCGCGGGCTGCTTACTGGCCTTCGTCGAGTTGGACGCTGCCATCACCGCTGCGGTCGTTGCTGCGCTGGCCGCGCCGCCGCTCGCCACGCGGACGGTCGCCGCGCTTGGCCTGCATCTGAGCAAGCTTGGCCTGCTGCTCCGCCGTCAGGATCGGCTGGGCGGCCTCGGCGAACGCCGCGCGCTCGGCCTGGATGCGCGCATCGAATGCGCTGCGCTGGGCCTGTGCCTCCTCGCGGGTCAGGTCGCCACTCTGCACCCGATCACGCAGCGTCTTGGCGTCGTCGTGGATGGCTCGCATTGCGGTCTTGTGGGCCTCCAGGATGGGCTGGAGGTCGCTGCGCTGCGCGTCGGTGAGTTCAAGGTGGTCCGCGAGTTGGTCGAGGCGAGCCTCGCGGTCCATGCTCTGGCGGGCCTCGCGGTCGATGCCTTGGCGGGCCTCGCGGTCGGCGCTACTGCGGCCTTGGGCGAACGCTGCGGTGGTCGTGACGGTGAGCGCGGCCAGCAGGAGCAGCGCGGAGCGGAATACGGGGCGTCGGTTCATGGGTCCGGGTCAGTCTGGTGAGGGTGGCGTGGTCGGGTCCGCTCGGGAGCGGGTGAGCCCGGCCGTGCGATTCGCTTCCAACCAACGAAGCGGCGTCCCGCGAGTTGTCACGAAGCCATGGCGGATCGCCGCCGACCGCGTCGCGGTTTGGTGCCAGGGTGCTTCAGGACCCGCGCCTGCGCCGTGCCCGTGACGCCCGCTCGCCGCGCGTGCGGCGGACCATCGTGTCGTAGGCTTGCTGGCTGAGCCAGGCGGTCCCGTCGGTGTAGGCGGGACGGCGGTAGTAGGTACCCTGGCGGTGGATCGGCGTGCCGAACGCGAGGCAGACGGCGTCGGACGGTGCTGTGCGGCTCCGCTGCCAGTCGCGTGAGGCGAGGGCCGCCCAGAAGGCGTCGTCGTGAGCAGGCCGGACGGGCTGAGGCATCACGCGGTACGCTTGCGCGCGCGCTGCGATGGTGTGGCGTCCGCAACTCGGTCGTCCTCCAGGAACTGGTCTTCCAAGCGACGCTCCGTGGGGGGCGTTTCCAGTTCGAGATGTAGGTGTTCGACTTCACCCTCCAACTCTTCGATCCGGGCTTCCAGCGAAAGCGTAGCCTCTGCCACGGCAGCCTCAATGCGAGCCTGGAGATCCGCGCTCGCTCTACGAGACGCGATCCCGGCTGCCGTCTTCGCAAAAATGGACGCCACTGGGGCCATCACGAAGAGCACGAGCAAAACGAGCAACAGCGCGTCCATCGGCGTTCTAGCCCCGAACGCGGCCTACGGTGCGCTGCGGACCGTTCGGCGCCTGGTACTCGTCGCCGAGGTAGTCACCCGTGAGCGGGTCGAGCGGGCCGACATCGCCCCGCTCCAGCGCGGCAATGCGTGCCCGCAGCGGGGCCGTCGCCTCGTCCACCGCGTCCTCGATGAGCGCTTCGAGCTCGCTCAGGCGCAGTTCGCCTTCCTCGCTGCCCGACGACACCCCGCGGCGCGCCTCCGCCATAGCGATCCGTTCCTCAGCCTTGAGCTTGCGCATCCGGTAGACGAACGAGAAAATGATCGTCGGCATCACGACGAACAGGGAGACGATGGCGAGGACTTCTTCCATCGGGAGGAGCGATTGGTGAACGGTGGGGGGCCGTACGGCGGCACGGAGGGCGGGTTACACCCGCAACGGTACGATGCCCTCGCGTTCCGCGCAAGTGTGACGATCCGGCGAAGCGCGGCGGCTCTCCTCGCACTCACCCGGCTCCCCTACGGTTGTCCCGTTCACCGACCGCTGGCCCGCCCGGCTCCCACCATGTCGCTCTCTACACGCTTCGTTTTCTTCTTCCTCGCACTGGCGGTGGCCCCGTCGGCTCTTAGCCAGACGACGCGTCCAACCCGTGCTGTGGCGGATGGCTCCCGCTTCGCCGAGCGCGTCTATTTCGACGCAGATCGCTACGTCCTGCGCCTCGACCGGATCGTGGGGCTGACGCGCCGCCAGGAGGCGCGGATCTACGACCTCCTCGTGGGGCGCACCTTCCGTACCGTCCAGCGCCGAGGACCGCGTGCCACGTACCCATTCCCCCGCTTCGCTGCCGAGCGCTCCCGCGCGGGCCGCGTCTTCTGGAGCCGCACCGACGAGCGCATCGCGCAGGTGCTGACCCGCCGCCAGCGCCGCGCCTACGCCCGCTTCCTCCACGAACGCGGCGGCTGGTACTCGTTCGAATACCAGCGCGAAGGATGGCGGGGCAACGACCGCTGGCAGGACCGCCGCCGCAGCGGTGACCGCCGCGATGATCGACGGCGCGGTCGCGGCTGGTGATCAGACAGGCAGAAGTTTGAAGGCAAAAGGGTGAAGTGACGACCTCGGGTCTTCGAGAGTGCGGCTGCCTGAGAAGGGGCCCGCGGGGCGACCCGGCCACGCGGCAGCGAGGTCTCCCCGCTTCACTGCAACGCCGCAGCACTTTTTCGCACCTGCTTAGCTCCAGCCCCTTGCCGCCTAGCCCCCAAGTTGGGCTCCCGGACGTGTGTCGAACAGGCCGAGTTGGGAGCCCGGCTCTGGGCCCGGCTTGGGGACCGGACCGGACACGGTCCGCCCACCATGCTTCCAGGAGGTAGCCCGCTCGTGCGCGATGGCGTCGTCGAAGAACGGGCGGGGCGTGTAGCCCTCCTCCATCCGCCGCGCCAGCGTGCCGAGCGCCGCGATGGCCTTGGTCTTGTCGCCCTGCCCCACCTTCGCCTTCTCGACGGCGTCGCGGAGGGTGCGGATCGTCTCGTCGTAGACGCGGGTGGGGACGGGAAACGGCGTGCCACCCTTGCCGCCGTGCGCGAACGAGAAGCGTGCGGGGTCGGAGAAGCGCGACGGCGTGCCGTGGATGACCTCGCTGACGAGCGTGAGCGACTGCAGCGTGCGCGGACCAAGGCCCTTCAGTAGCAGCAACTCCTCGAAGTCGGTGACCTCCGTTTCGTGTGCGAGGTGGAGGACGGCCCCGAGGCGCTTCAGGTCGATGTCGCTGGCGCGGACGCCGTAGTGCCGCGGCAGCCGCATCGTGGCAATCTCGCTCGCAATGCGCGAGACCGGCTCGTGGGCGATGTCCAGGATGCCGGCTTGCGTCGGAGCGGCCTCCTCCGCGACGAGGTTGAGGATCGATCCTTGACTCGGACCGCAGACCGCCGCGTGGGGCTCGCGGACGAACGAGGTGAGCCCGTCCGAGCACCAGTGGTAGCGTCGGGCGCTCCGGTCGTCGGGCTTCATGCCCTGCTGGATCACGGCCCAGTCGCCGTCGGCGCTCGCGATGAAGGCGTGGATGTAGAGTTGGTGACCGTCCTGCACGGCGGTGTTGTCCACCTTCGCAACGAGCTTGCTGGCTCGCGCCAGCGCCGCACCGTCCGCGCCCGTGCGTTCGCCGAAGCGGTCGAGTTCGCGCGGCGTCTGGAGCGAGCGCTTGCCCTTGCCACCGCACACGACGAGCCCGAGTGCGTCCGCGTGCGGGTTGAGGCTCGCCTTCATCGCGCGGAGCACGGCCGTCGTGGCGCCCGACGAGTTCCAATCCATCCCGATCACTGCCGCGAAGCTCTGGAACCAGAACGGGTCCGCGAGGCGGCGTAGGAGCCCCTGCGGACCGTAGTTGGCGAGGACCGCCTCGGCGACGGCGAGCGAAAGTGCTCGCATGCGCCGGAAGAGCCAGGGCGGGATACCCCCGCGCATCAGCGGCAGATCAGCCGTACCAGCGTGCTTCATAGCGCTCCCCGTGCGGTCATCGAGCGAGTTCGCGCTGCCACGCCTTCCACGCGAGCAACAGCCGCACAGCCGCCGAGCGATGCGGTCGCCAGCCCTCGGCGAGGTCGCGCATGCGGTGCTTCAGCCGGGCTCCGGTCCCTTCGATACCGTAATGGTGCGCCATGAGCTGCTTGAGGTGGTAGTCGTCCGCAGGAAAAACGTCCGGGCGGTGGAGGGTAAACAGCAACACCATGTCGATGGTCCACAGGCCCACGCCTTTAATCGAGCGCAGAAGGGCACGCACCTCGTCGTCCGGCAGCGCTGTCCAGTCGAGGTCGTGCGCGCGGAAGAACGCGACGGTGCAGGCGAGGGCGTCGCGCTTGCTGCGCGCGAGGCGTACGTCGCCGAGGCCGCGCTCCTCGTAGCGCTCGAACATATCCGGTGTCACCCGGTCGAGGCCCGCGCGGTCGAGCGAGCGCTGGTAGGTGCCCTTCGTGCTGCGCGCCGGATGCTGCTGCTCCACAAGGCACCCGATGAGGTCGTGGAACACGTCGCCCGGCGGCTCCAGCGGTGGGACCGGCACCAACGCCGCAAGCTTCGAAAGGACCGGATCGGCCCTTAACACGTCCGGAAACACGCTCATGGCTGTGCCTTGGCAGGCTTAAGGCTGAAAGACCGCTACCTCGCCGGACGCCGTGACGCCCGTCAAAACCATCGGAGCCCGCCAATCCACGAAAATCAGCCCGTAGCGTGCGTGGAGCCGCATGAACGCCTGGACCAGCCTGTGCTGGTCTGGGTCGGCGCCGAAGTGCGCGCCGAGCACGAGAATCTGCCCCACGCGGGTGTATCCGTACAGCGATACCTTGCTGCCTAGCTCCAGCGAAAACCCCGCTTCGACGCGACCAGCGATCCCGCCTGACCAAAAGAGGAGCGGCGCTGGCCCCACCGAAGCCTCCAAGCATGCTTCCAACTCTGAGAGCGACACGGGCTCAGCGAAGATCGGTGAGCGCTCGATCTTCCTCATGAAGATCTCGGCCCAGCCCTGGGAACGCCGGTGCTGCGCTTCAAACGGCGTGTAGGCACGCAGGACGCGCTGCAGCTCCTCCAACCGCTCGGCGGCGAAGAACCCGAGCTGCGCCCAGTCGTCCTCGTGCATCAGCAAGTCGCTAGCCACCGGAGCCGTCTCAACCGGTTCGAGCGACGGCACATCGCCCGCCAGCGTGGGCATCGAATAGAGCAGGGTGCGAGGGTCTACCGATTCCACGCTGAGCGAAGGCGTTGGGGTGCAGCTCGGATGAATAGGACAAGCGCCAGCAGGGTAGGTGCGAGCGCTCTAGACATCGCTCAGCCGAAGGCGTTGAGGCCGGTGATGTCCTGGCCGAGCACGAGCGTGTGGACCTCGTCGGTGCCCTCGTAGGTCACGACCGACTCCAGGTTGGCCATGTGGCGCATGACCGGGTAGAGACCGAGCACGCCGTTGCCGCCGAGAATCTGGCGGCTCGCGCGCGCCACGTCGAGGGCCATCCGGCAGTTGTTGCGCTTGGCGAGCGAGACCTGCTGGGGACGCATCGTGCCCGCGTCCTTGAGCACGCCGAGGCGCCACGCGATGAGCTGCGCCTTCGTGATCTCGGTCAGCATGTCAGCCAGCTTGCCCTGGATGAGCTGGTGCCCGCCGATGGGCTTCGCGAACTGGCGACGCGTGGTCGCGTGCTGGACGGCGGCGTCGTAGCACGCCATCGCGGCCCCGAGCGTGCCCCAGGCGATGCCGAAGCGGGCCTGAGTCAGGCACGAGAGCGGCGCTTTGAGGCCCTTCGCCTTCGGGAGACGGTTGCTCGCCGGGATCCGAACGCCATCGAAAATGACCTCGCTCGTGATGGCCGCGCGGAGGCTCCACTTGTCCATGATGCGCGGGGCCGTGACACCGGGGCGGTCCATCTCGACGAGGAAGCCGCCGACGTAGCCGTCGTCGTCCTTCGCCCAGACCACACAGACGTCGGCCTCGGAGGCGTTCGTGCTCCAGCGCTTGTGGCCGGTGATGACGTACTCATCGCCTTCCTTGATGGCGCGCGTCGTCATCGCGTTCGGGTTCGAGCCGACGTTGGGCTCGGTGAGCGCGAAGCAGCCGTAGGCTTCGGCCTTGGCGAGCTTCGGCAGCCAGCGCTGCTTCTGCTCCTCGGAACCGTAGGTGTAGATCGGGTACATCACGAGCGAGCCCATCACCGAGCAGAACGAGCGTAGGCCGGAGTCGGCACGCTCGACCTCCTGCATCATGAGCCCGTAGGTGTTGCTCGACGCGCCGAGGCCGCCGTACTCCTGCGGGATCGTCGGGCCGATCACGCCCAGCTCGGCAAAGCGCTTGGCGAGGTGGCGCGGGAACGTCATCGCCTGCGCGTGCTCCTCAATGACGGGCAGCACCTCGGCGGTGACGAAGGCGCGGACGCGGTCGCGGTGCGCCTTCTCCTCGTCGGTGAGGAGGTCGTCGATGGCGTAGTGGTCGGGCGCGTCGTAGGCGGCGGGGTCGTAGGTGCCGTTGGTGATACCGAGGTGCGCGAAGGAGCCCGCCGCCGGTGCGTCGGCAGGAGCGCCGTCACCGCCGGGGAGGGTCGTCGGGGTGCTGGGAGTCGCCATGAGGGTAGGTCGGTTGGGGGGGAGATCGGGGCCACCAGGCGTTACGTGCACGTGCAACGAGGCGGCTCGTTGGCCGTCGAAACGGACGGTCCGGGGCGTCGCCAGAATGTACGAACTTCCCCGAGCGTTCCGGCCCAGGAGCGCCTTCGTGCGCCTTTCCCCGACACTGCCCGCCACCGATCTCCGCCACCGATCATCGCCGCCATGCCCCGCCGCCTTCTCGCACCCCTGGTGCTCACCCTTGCACTGGCCTTCCACCCCACCGCGTCCGCCCAGACTTCCGTGAAGTTCGGCGCGGGCTTCGACGCGCTCCTCACGCCGCCCTCGCAGGACATTGTCACAGAGGGCCTCGGCGTCGGTGCGCGCTTCCGGGCGGCGTTTCCGGTCAACGCCGACCTCTCGTTCGCGGCAGGCGCGGGCGTCTTCGGCTACATCTTCAAAGGGCGCGACGACGCGGCGTACCTCTTCAACCCGCAGCTCTCGGTGATCGTCACGACGACGCGTGGCGCGGCCAACCGCTACCGCTACCTCATGGGCGGCATCGGCTACTTC
>JBCCRG010000163.1:0-7818 GCA_039208155.1 Bacteroidota bacterium
CCGTTCTGGATCGGTAAATACCCAGTGACGGAGGGCGAATGGCGCGAGGTCGTCGGCAGACCGGCAAGTGGCGGCGATCCGAATCACCCGGTCGTAAACGTCACCTGGAACCAAGTCCATGACTTCCTGGAGAAGCTTAACGCTTCCAGTGGCGCTGGGTATCGTTTGCCGACTGAAGCGGAATGGGAGTTTGCATGCCGGGCTGGCATGGAAGGAGATTTCGGCTTCGAAGGCGGGTTGAGCAAACTAGACGACCACGCTTGGTATGTGGAGAACTCCGATGACCGAACACACAGAGTAGGCCTGAAGGCTCCGAACGCTTGGGGGATTTACGACAGGCACGGCAACGTCTGTGAGTGGACCCAGGACATCAGGCCGCTCATCGACGAGCAAGGTCATAGGGTCGCAGAGGCTGTGACCAAAGGGGGCAGCTATGACGGTCACTATGGTTACTGTCGCGTCGCTTCATTCGTTGCGTTCAAGACTCACGGTCGCTACGCCAATATCGGCTTCAGGCTTGCGCGAAGTGCCTGAACGTCACCCTAGGGAACGTGCAACAAGCAAGAAGCCGTCTTGGGTGTCCGTCGCTGTCCTTAGCTGATCCGCCTCAAACGAGTCGGACGGAGCTCGAGTAAGCCCGCGGGGCGGTGCCTCCTCGAACTGCATAGCGCGCGCCTTGCATCACCAAGGGCACTCTGTGGGCAAGCATGCGCCTGGTTATGCAGCGCTCGCGAGGAACCCAAACCGACGGTCGCTGCGGTGTTTTTGCGCAACAACCAACAAGGCATGGGCGTCATGAGGATGCTACGCTCGAGCTATGCTCGCCCGTCAATCCACCTGATTCTGAACCGATGCACATCGACTCCTTGCTGCTTGCCCTGGTGTCCCTTCTTTTCCTGTCGCCTAGCAGCACAGCCCACCTAGCCGGCGAAAGCGAACCCGCAACTGTCACGACCCAAAGCGGTGACAATCCCAGCGATGCCACGCCTGAGGACAACCCGCTGCTGATGGCGTGGGACACGCCGTTCGGCACCCCGCCGCTGGACAAGATCGACGAGGCCCACTTCCTCCCGGCCTACGAGGTCGCCCTGGCCACCCACACCGCCGAGATCGAGGCCATCGCCACCAACGCGGAGGCCCCGACGTTCGAGAACACGATGCTGGCGATGCAGCAGGCCGGGCGCGATCTCGGTCGCATCTCGCGGGTGTTCTTCAACCTGACCAGCTCGGCCTCGAACGACGAGATCCGCGCGATCCAGCGCGAGATGAGCCCGCGCCTCGCCGCGCACAGCGCCTCGATCACGCTCAACCCGGCGCTGTTCGCCCGCATCGACGCGCTCTACCAGGCGCGCGAGACGCTCGGCCTCGAACCGCAGCAGGCGCGCCTGCTGGAGACCACGCACGAGGACTTCATCCGCGCCGGTGCGCAACTTGAGGGCGCCGACCGCGAGCGCTTCGCCGAGGTCCGCTCGGCGCTGGCCGGGCTCTACACCCAGTTCTCCCAGAACGAGCAGGCTGACCGCGAGGCGTGGACGCTCGAACTGAGCGAAGCCGACATCGCGGAGCTTCCGGACTACATCGTGTCGGCGGCGGCGGGCGCGGCGGCGGACCGTGGCATGGAGGGCCACGTGATCACGCTGGCCCGCTCTAGCGTGGAGCCGTTCCTGCAGGCCTCGCCCAACCGGGAGCAGCGCGAGATCGCCTGGCGCGCCTGGACCCAGCGCGGCTCCAACGAGAACGCCAACGACAACGAGGACACGATCCGCGAGATTCTGGCCCTCCGCCTGGAGATGGCCAACCTGCTCGGCTTCGAGACCTTCGCCCACTACCGCACCGCCGGGACGATGGCCGGCACACCGGACGCGGCGATGTCGCTGATGGAGCAGGTCTGGTGGCCCGCGCGCGACCGCGCCCTCGAGGAGGCCGCCGACATCGAAGCGCGCATCGCGGCGGCAGGACTCGACCACGAACTGGAGCCCTGGGACTGGCGCTACTACACGCAGCAGGTCCGCGCCGAGCGCTACGACCTGGACGAGAGCGAGGTCAAGGCCTACCTCCAGCTCGACAACATGATCGAGGCGATGTTCTACGTCTCCGGACGGCTCTTCAACCTCACGTTCGTCGAGCGCGACGACATCGCGACCTACCACCCGGACGTGCGCGTCTGGGAGATGCGCAACCCCGATGGCGAGATCGCAGGCCTCTTCTACGGCGACTTCTTCGCCCGCCCGGGCAAGCGCGGCGGCGCCTGGATGTCGAGCTTCCGCGCGCAGAACGGAATCACCGGCGAGATCCCGCTCATCCTGAACAACTGCAACTACAACAAGCCCGCCGAGGGCGAGGCCGCGCTGCTGTCGTTCACCGACGCCGTGACGCTCTTCCACGAGTTCGGCCACGGCCTGCACGGGTTGCTCTCCGACACCGCGTTCCCCTCGCTGGCGGGCACATCGGTCGACCGCGACTTCGTCGAGTTCCCGGCGCAGATCTACGAGCACTGGCTCTCGCAGTCGGAGGTGCTGGAGCAGTTCGCCCTGCACCACGAGACCGGTGAGCCGATGCCGGACGCGCTGCTTGCACGCGTACTCAACGCCACCAAGTTCAACCAAGGCTTTGCCACCGTCGAGTTCCTGAACTCGGGCTTCGTGGACCTCGCCTACCACCTGAACACCGACCCGGCCTCGCTGGAGATCGACGCGTTCGAGGAGGAGGTGCTGGCCAGCCGCGACAACCTGGAGGACATCCCGATGCGCCACCGCTCGACGCACTTCCTGCACTCGTTCGCGGGCGAGGGCTACTCCTCGGGCTACTACAGCTACCTCTGGGCGGGCGTCCTGGACAACGACGGCTTTGCCGCGTTCGAGGAGGCGGGCGACATCTTCGACCCCGTGCTGGCGCAGAAGCTCTACGAGAGCGTCTTCTCCGCCGGTGATAAGCAGCCCGCCATGGACGCCTACGTCGGCTTCCGCGGCCGCGAGCCGAACGTGGACGCGCTGCTGCGCAACCGCGGCTTCATTGAGGCGGACACCGGCGATGACGACGGCACCACGCTGTAACGCGTCGCGCACAGCGCGCTGACCACCGAAGGATCACACGGCAAGCGGTCCTCCTCGATGCTGAGGGGGACCGCTTATGTATGGTTACCGGCACGCGAGCGCTGCGGACCAACGTTCCGGTGCATGTGTTGGCGCCCCCTCATTTTTCGGCTCCCCAACGAGGGGTGCCGACGTTCGAGATAGGGGCCGACCTCAGGGGGTGGACCCACTGCTACGCCACAGCCAAAAGGCCGCGACGGCCATCACCACAGCCTCCACAGCGACGAGGAGCCACTGTTTTGCGGTGACGCCGTCCACGAGCAGGCCGAGGAGCCGCGCCGCAAGGGCTCCAGCCATGAGATAGAAGAGGGCCGTGGGAATGCTCGTGGACCAGGGCCGGAGCGCGGGGATGGCGAAGAAGCACAGCCCCACTCCGAGCACCATGCCTCCGCGGATCCGGCGCTCGACCGCCTCGAAGAGATCGGCTGGTGGTCCCGATCCGCCCGTGAGCGGGCCGAACCAATGGGGGAATACGGCCGCGAGGAGGCCAAGGACCGCCAAGGCTATTCCGACGATGTGGGATCCAGACATGCGTATTCCCTCTGCACTTGCTTGGTCTGACTCAACTTCAGTCGACTGTGCGATGATACGAGAGGAGATGACCTAGACCATCATGTTCACGCGGGTGGCCGTGTCCTTCATCAGGTTTGTCTGCGACTCACCCGGAGGGCCAACCTGGACCTCGATGCTCGAGCCCGCGGCTAGGATCCAGCGTTGGATGTCGCACGCGTCCGCTAGCGAGAGTCCGCTTCTTTGCCGCGCTGGCGCACGAACGTCTTTCGTGTTAAGCAGCATGTACTCGACATCGTGTGATGCGAGGTGGCCATGAAATGGGGCGCGAGGTTGATGCCGAACTTGGACGAGTCTTGTGGCTCGCACTTCGCAAACGCTAACAGATGAACCATTCAACCCTGCATCACGCGATCATCTCAAGCTTTCTCGAGCGACAGCGTCCTCCTTCCGTCGCGGAGCTCGCCGAACACTTTGGCTGCGACGAGCCGCAGGTCCGGGACGCGTTGCAAGCGTTGGCTGCGTACCACGGTGTGGTGCTACATCCCACCACACAGGAAGTGTGGGTAGCGCATCCGTTTTCCTCGGCGCCTACCACGTGCGTCGTTTGCTCGGGAGGGAAAGCGTGGTGGGGCAACTGCGCCTGGTGTTCGCTTGGGCTTGTGCACTTGGCCGGCGGCACCGGGACGATCGAAACTCGCATCGGCGCGATCGGCGAGCAGGTCACGCTCAGGTTTGAGGACGGCGACCTCGTAGATCGGGACTTTGTGATTCATTTCCCGATTCCCATGCGCGAGGCGTGGGACAACGTGCTCTACACGTGTTCGGTCATGCTCCTATTTCGCAACGAGGAGCAGGTTGATGCATGGTGTGAAACCCGAGGCGTCGCCAGGGGCGATGTGAGGCCGATCCAGCAAATCTGGCACTTCGCCTCCGAGTGGTATGCCCGTCACGCGGACGTTGATTGGACGAAGTGGTCGGCGAAGGAGGCGGCCGACCTCTTCCAGCGGCATTCGCTCTCAGGTCCGATTTGGGCGTTGTCGGAAACGCAGGAGCGTTTTTAGGTAGGTGCGCTGGCAAGTCACCGCCAAGCATGATGCGGTACGACTTACCCAGCATCCGCATGCATCGGCTTCAGCACCACCGTCGTGGCGCGGGTATCTGCCGTCTGATACATTGGGGAGACGGTGACTCCTCTCTCGACACGACGCTCCCCCATGCGACTCTGCATCTCGCTCCTCCTGACAGTCCTTTTCGGAACGACTATGGCCTCGGCGCAGGGGACGCGCCTGCTGCGCGAACCCACGCTCAGCGCTGACCATGTCGCGTTTGTCTACGCCGATGACCTGTGGATCGTCGCGCGGGCGGGTGGCGAAGCGCGCCGGCTGACCAGCGATGTCGGCTTGGAGACGACGCCGCATTTCTCGCCCGACGGCGATTGGGTCGCGTTCTCGGCCGAATACGACGGCAACCTGGACGTCTACCGTGTCCCTGCCGCGGGGGGCATCCCGGAGCGCCTGACGTACCACCCGGCGGCCGATGTGGTGCAGGGGTGGACGCCCGACGGCGACCGCGTTCTGTTTCGGTCGAGTCGCCACGGCCACCCGACCGAGTTGAACACGTTCTACACCGTCGCCACTGAGGGGGGCGGCCTGCCCGAGTTGCTCGGCGTCCCGCGCGCCGCCCAGGGCGACCTCTCGGCGGACGGCCGCTTCGTCGCCTACGAGCCGATCACGTACTGGGACCCTGAGTGGCGCAACTACCGCGGCGGCCAGGCCCAGCCGATCTGGATCGTCGACCTGGACGACCTCAGCCTTACGCGGACGCCCCAGCCGACCGACGAGCGGCACCTGCGCCCGGTATGGCACGACGGCGTCGTCTACTACCTCTCCGAGCGCGACTACGCGGGCAACGTGTGGAGCTTCGACCCGGCGACGGGAGCCGAGCGACAACTCACCTTCCATACCGAGTTCGACGTCAAGAGCCTCGACGCCGGGCCGGACGCGCTGGTCTACGAGCAGGGCGGCTACCTCCACCTGCTCGACCCCGCGTCGGGTGAGAGCACGCAGCTTGTGATCACGGCACGCGGCGACCTCGACGCGGTCCGACCTCGCTGGGAGGCCGTGCGCGCCCCGGCCCTCGCGAACGCGTCGCTTTCGCCGACGGGGCAGCGGGCGCTGTTCGAGCACCGCGGCGACGTGTTTACCATCCCCAAGGAAAACGGCCCGTGGCGCAACCTCACCGAGACGCCCGGCGTGGCTGAGCGCGCGCCCGTCTGGAGTCCGGACGGCTCCCAGATCGCCTACTTCTCCGATGCCTCGGGCGAATACCAGCTCGTCATCGCCGATCAGTTCGGCCGGGAGGTCCTCCGCACGATCCCGCTGCCGGACCCGACGTTCTACTTCCGGCCGCAGTGGAGCCCCGACGGCGACCACCTCGCGTTTACGGACACCGACTACCAGCTTTGGCTCGTCAACACCGAGAGCGGCGCGGCGCGCGTGCTGGACGTCGACGGCTACGCGCACCCGAATCGGTCGATGAATCCGGTGTGGGCGCCCGGCGGCCGCTACCTCGCCTACGCCCGCCTGCTCGACACGCAGTACAAGCAGATCCGCGTCTACGACACCGAGGAGAACGAAATCATCGAGGTCACCGACGGCTTCGCGGACGCGATCACGCCGGTCTGGGACGCCGGTGGCGACTACCTCTACCTGCTCGCCTCGACCGACTACGGCCTCAACACGGGCTGGCTCGACATGAGTTCGTACGACCGCCCCGTCACGCGCAGCCTCTACGTCGTCGCGCTGGCCGACGACACACCCTCGCCCTTCCTCCCCACGAGCGACGATGAGCCGGAGGGCGATGAAGAGGAAGAGGGTGACGACGAAGGCGACGAGGACGCCGATGAGAGTGAAGACGACGCCGAAGACGAAGAAGCAGACGCCTCTGTGCAGCTCGACCGGGACGGCCTGGACCGCCGCATCATCGCCGCGCCGGGGCTGCCCGCGGGCGACTATGCCGGCCTCGTCGCCGGTCCCGAAGGCCACGTGTTCGTGCTCGAATTCGCCCCCGACGAGCCCGGCGTGACGGTCCACCGCTACAGCCTCGACGACGCCGAGCCGACGCGCTTCCTGGGCGGCGTGTTCGCGTTCGAAACCTCCCACGACCGCCAGCAGGCGCTCTACCAGCAGGGCGGCACGTGGGGCATCGTCGGCGCGGCAGGCGGTCCGCCCGAGCCCGGCGGCGGCGCCCTCGACCTGAGCGGTGTGCGCCAGCGCGTCGACCCGCGCGCCGAGTGGCAGCAGATCTTTGACGAGGGCTGGCGCCTCCAGCGCGACTTCCTCTACGTCGACAACATGCACGGCGCCCCCTGGGACGGCGTCCGCACGTGGTACGCGCCCTGGGTCGCGCACGTGAGCCACCGCACCGACCTCAACTACCTGCTCGACGTCATGGGCGGCGAGATCGGCGTGGGGCACTCGTACGTCGGCGGCGGCGACCAGCCCGACGTCGAGCGCGTGCCCGGCGGCCTGCTCGGGGCCGACTTCTCCATCGAGAACGACCGCTATCGCATCGCCCGCATCTACACCGCCGAGGCGTGGAATCCGGGCCTCGACGCGCCGCTGGCGGTCCCGGGCCTCGACGTAGCGGAAGGCGACTACCTGGTCGGCATTGAGGGCCAGCCCTTGACGGCGGCAGACAACATCCACCGCTTGCTCGAAGGCACCGCCGGTCGGCAGACCGTGCTGCACGTCAGCGCCAGCCCGTCGATGGACGACGCGCGGCGCGTGACCGTCGTGCCGGTCGCTACCGAGGGCGGCCTGCGCACGTACGCGTGGGCCGAGGACAACCGCCGCCGCGTCGAGGAGCGCTCGGACGGACAGCTCGCCTACGTCTGGCTGCCCAACACAGCCGGGGGCGGCTACAACTTCTTCAACCGGTACTACTTCGCCCAGCAGGACCGCGCGGGCGCGGTGATCGACCAGCGCAACAACGGCGGCGGCTCGGCGGCCGACTACATCGCGGACGTGCTCGCGCGCGACCTGCACGGCTACTTTAACTCCAAGGCGGGCGACCGCCGCCCGTTCACGACGCCGATGGCCGGGCTGTGGGGCCCCAAGGTGATGATCGTCAACGAGCGCGCGGGCTCGGGCGGCGACCTGCTGCCCTACCTGTTCCGCAAGATGGAGATCGGCCCACTCGTAGGCACGCGCAC
>JBCCRG010000164.1:0-7758 GCA_039208155.1 Bacteroidota bacterium
AGGCTGTGGCGAGGACGCTGCGGGCTCCGGCGGCCTGGAAGGCGTACTGCAGACCGATCATGCCCTCGCTCAGATGCGCCGAGCCGCGTTCGGTGCTGCACGCGCTCAGCAGCACCAGATCCGCTGCGAGGGTCGCCTGCTGGACTTCGGACAGGAACAGCAGGCTCGACGCGAGGGAATCGGCACCAGACGTGTCGGAGGAGTCGGGAGCAAGGACGACGAAGCTGCTCATGGGAGCGTCGGGATCCACGAGCGCGTGCGAGGCGAGGTGCAGCACGCGCGCCTCCGGTGCCCACGCGAAGAACGCATCCTTGGTCGCCGCCTCGTTGAGAAACACCCGGCCCCCGAGGCGCTGGTGCGCGCGGCGCAGCTCTTCCTCGACCCGAGGCAACGAGGTCATCCCGGCCGACAGCGAGGCCGCGCGGGTGGCCTGCACTCCGAGTGCGTCCGACCCAGGCGCATAGGGCGACGCGAAGGACGACCGTCCCATCGCGAGCAGCGGCAGCGTGGGCGTGCCGCGCGCGGGTGCTGCCGTCGCGGCCTCGTGGAAGGCCGACGCCGAGAGCGAGGTCGAGAGGGCATAGCGCTGGACGAGGTAGGGGGCTGTTGTGTAGGACTCCGCTGGAGCGGTCGTCAGCAGCGTGAATGGGAGCCCGACAAGTGGCCCCTCCGGCACGAGCACGAGCGCGTCCACCTCCGCCAGCACCGCCTCGACGGGGGCGAGCAGCAGCGTGTAGAGCTGGTGCGCCCGGTCGAGGTCGAACATCCGGTCGAGGTCGAACATGCCGGGCGCGACGGACTCGCCCGGCGGCACTGCGAGCAGCGGGTCGAGCGCCGACACGTCCACCGGGGCGGCGACGAGGGTGTCGGGCGTGAGCGCGAACACGTAGCCCGCGTCGCCCTCCAGGAAGTACGTCACGAGAGCGCGGCCCTGGGCTTCGAGGGCCGACTGGATCGCCTCCAGCGGAGGGGAAGCTAGCTCGGGAGCGTCGCCGAGCAGTCCCGTGAGCGCGTCGATGGTGAGCTGGGCGCGCTGGATGTCGGTGGTATGCTGACTGCGCTCGGCGAAGCTCAGGTCAGTCCGGTCCAGGGCGCGGCGGGCATCCTCCTGCATCGCAAACAGACTGTCGAGCGCGGCCCGGTCGCGGGCGGACAAGACGGTCCGGCGTTGCGCCGCCCCGCGGAGGTCGTGAAAGTAGCGCGCTCGCGAGGCATCGAGCGTCGCGAAGGCTTCGGCGTGGCGCCCTTGGCGAAGATAGAGGTGAGCGAGCGCGCGGAACGGCCGCTGCCCCTCGACCCAGGCCGCCGGGGCCACATCCAACAACCCATACCGGGCTCGATTGTCCAGCGCGTAGGCCATGGCACGGCGGTAGTAGGCCTCGGCGTCCGGGAGCAGTTCCGCCGCATGAGGCCCGCTCGTAGCCTCGACAACGCGGCCGAGCAGGGCATGCGCTCGACTCTGGTAGTCAAGGATCCGCGTCGAGTCAGCGAGCACACGGAACGAGGTGGCTGCCGCCCTCGCTGATTCGATCTCGCCCAACGCGAGCGCCGTCAGTACCCGCTCCTCGTAGTACGACGACCACCGATCAGCCCGAGCTTCAACGCCGCGCAGGAGCACGGCCGCCCAATCGAGCGCGGCAGCGGCCTCGGCGGGGCGGCCGAGACTCCGCAACACCGCAGCGCGAGCGATGGGAACGACGGGTAAGCGCGACTGCCCATACTCTTCCACCTGGTAGATTTGCTGCGCCTCGTCGAGGTAGTCAAGGGCCGGAGCCAGCGCGTCCGGATCCGGCCGGCGCCGTGTTTCGTCGAGCAGCAGCTTGGCTTGCCGAAACCGCAGCAGCGCCAGGTACACGCGCGCAGGTCGCTCGCTCGCCACGAATTGTGAGTCAGCGACGGCGAAGTAGCGGCGTGCCTCACGAAGCCGTCCGAGCTCGCGGAAGTGCTCACCCGTCTCGGAGAGTTGCCGTCCCGCTTCGAGCGGGCTCAGGCGGTCGGCGAGCCCCGCTGCCTCAGCATAGGCCGCGAGGCTCTCACCGTGGAGATTGAGTTGGTCCAGCAGGAAGCCATACCGTGTGAGTTGGCGCGCATGCCGGTTTGGAGGCGCTAACGAGGCAATGCCACGGAAATAACGCTCGAACGCGAGTAGCAACTGCTCAGTACGTCCCATTTCGAGCAACAGGAAGACCTCGTGCTCGCTCACGTCGGAGTGCGCCTCCGTAGGGACCGGGCCCAGGCACGCGAAGGCCGCTGCGACGAAGGGCAGCACGGCCTCGTAGTCCGGAGGGGCGACATCGGAAGCAGCGTGGTAGGCAGCCCGCATCGCCTCTCGTTCTGCCTTGCACGCCTCCTCGGCATGGACCGGCGCAGCCAGCCCGAAGACGAGCACGCAAACCCAGAGCGCGGAGGGGAGACGAACGGCCATGAGGGGTGGGGAGTACGGTAGCCGCGCGCCGTCGTCCAGACCACCACGAGGAGCAGGCGACGCGGGCGAGCAGTCTACGCAAATCGCACGAGGGGTCCTAGTGCTAGCACTCGTGTGCGATCTTTGACTTCTCTCCTCGCTACCCCCATGCACCTCCGCCGCCTCCGTCTCGTCTCGTTCCGCGCGCATGCCGAGAGCACGCTCGCCTTCGCGCCGAAGGTGAACCTGCTCACCGGGGCCAACGGCGCGGGCAAGACCAACGTGCTGGAGGCGGTCCACTACCTCTGCCTCTCGAAGAGCTTCCTCACGGGCACCGACGCCTACGCGCTTCGCCGCGACCGCCCGTTTTTCGAGGTCGAGGGCGCCTTCGAGAGCGAACGGCGGCCGTCGCTCCAGGTGCGGCTCGTCTACGTCCCCGACGAGGGCAAGAAGCTCTTCATCAACCGCGCGCCGCTCGACCGGCTCTCGGACGTGGTCGGGCAGCTCCCGGTGGTGGTGATCGCGCCGGACGACCACGACCTCACCGCAGGCGGCCCCGAGGTGCGCCGCCGCTTCCTCGACAACACGCTCAGCCAGTCGAAGCCGGTCTACCTGGACGACCTGCTGAAGTACCGCCGCGCGCTCCGGCAGCGCAACGCGCTCCTGCTCCACCTGAAGCGCAACCGGGGGGCGAGCGACGCTGGCCTCGACGCGTGGACCGAGGAGGTGGTGACGCTCGGCGCGCGGATCGTGGTACGGCGGGCGCGCTTCCTGGAGCGCTTCGCGACGTTTCTGGCGGAGGCCTATGCGCAACTCGGCGAGGTCGGGGAGGAGCCGACGTTCGCCTACCAGACCTTCGCCCCGCTTCCCGAAGGGCCCGCCGATGGCCTTGACCGGGATGGGGTGGCGGACCTATTCCGCGAGCGGCTCGCCCGGCGGGCGCGCCAGGAACGTGACCGGGGTCGCACGATGCTGGGCCCGCACCGCGACGAGATCGTCTTCAAGCTCAACGGCTTCGAGGTGCGCCCGTATGCCTCGCAGGGGCAGCATCGCACGTTCGGCCTCGCGCTCAAGCTCGCCAAGTTCTTCTTCCTGAAGGACCGCCTCGACGAGACGCCGCTGCTACTGCTCGACGACGTGTTCGGCACGCTCGACATGCGCCGCGCCCGCGTGGTGCTGGCGCTGCTGCGCTCGGACGCGGTCGGGCAGAGCCTCCTCACCGCCGCCCGCGCCGACGCCTTCGCCGACCTGATCGACTTCGACGGCGCGACGCACCGACACCTGCGTGTGGAGGGAGGGCAGGTCCTCACACTCGGTGTGGACAACGCCGCAGCACCGCCCTCCAGTGACGCGCGGCCTGCCAACAACGACGGCGGGAACGGTCGCGTGGAAACCGCACCCGCTTCGTCCTGATATTCCCTTCCCTGGCCTCTCTCGTCTGCCTGTCCACCGATGTCCGCCCTCGCTCTACGCGCTACGCTTTACCGTACCACGCTCGTCCTTGCCCTGCTCGCGGTCGTCGGCTGCGCGAGCTCGACCAACTTTATCACGGGCGAGTCCCAGCCGGCCGCCTACACGTGGGCCGAGGAGGTGCAGATCGGCCAGGAGGCGGACGGCCAGATCATCGCGCAGTACGGCGTCTACGACAACCCGGAGCTGAGCGCCTACGTGACGCGCCTTGGCGAGGCCGTGCTCGCCCAGAGCGCGCTGCGGCAACCCCCTGCGCCGCCGGAGGTGCAAAACACGCCCTTCACCTTCCGCGTGCTCGATAGCCCCGTCGTGAACGCGTTCGCGCTGCCCGGGGGCTTCGTCTACGTGACGCGCGGCCTGCTCGCTCATATGGACAACGAAGCACAACTGGCCATGGTGCTCGGTCACGAGGTCGGCCACGTGGCCGGGCGGCACGCGTCGAGGCGAGCCGCGACCCAGCAGCGCAGCATCATCGGGCTGATTGCAGGGGCCGCTGCCGCGGAGGTGCTCTTCGGCGGCGGGGCCCAGGTGCTAGACATCGGAGGGACGGGCGTCCAGCTCCTCACGCTGAGCTACGGGCGCGACGACGAGCGCGAGTCGGACCGCGCGGGCGTGGCGTATGCCGAGCGCGCGGGCTGGGACGCCGCAGAAGGGGCGTACTTCTTCACCTCGCTCAAGCGCCTCCAGGCGCAGGCCGGGGCCTCGATTCCCAACTTTCTCTCGACGCACCCGGACCCAGGCGAGCGAGAGGTCACGATCCGCCAACTCGCCGCCGAGTACCCGACCGGCACCGTCGTCAACCAGGCCGAGCTCTTCCGCATGATCGATGGCATCGTGATGGGCAACGATCCGCGGCAGGGCTTCACTGAAGGCGGCGCGTTCTATCACCCCGAGCTCCGGTTCCAGTTCACCTACCCGACCGGCTGGCAGGTCGCCAACGGGGCTGCCGCCGTGCAGATTGGCGAGCCGAACGGAGCCGCGGCGATGATCTTCACCTTCGCCGAGGGCGCGACGCCGCAGGCTGCCGGGCAGGCGCTCGCGGGCCAGGAGGGCTTCACCGCCCGCGAGCAGGGGGCCGTCACCGTCAACGGGCTCAGCGCCTACCGCGTCGTTGGCACGGCGGCCTCGCAGGAGGGCAACCTGGACGTCGTCAGCTACCACATCGAGCTCGGCGGCACGGTGTACCACTTCTACGGCCTCGCCGGGTCGAACGCGTTCAGCCAGTTCTCCGGCGCGATGGAGAACGCCCTCCGCAGCTTTGCGCGCCTCACCGACAGCCGGTACCTCAACCGCGAGCCGATCCGCCTGGCCATCGTGAACGCCGCCCGCACCGCGCCGTTCTCGACGCTCGCGCAGGGCCGCCCGATACCCGACGGGATGGATATCCTGAGCCTGGCGATCCTCAACCAAGTGGACGTGAACGAGACCATCCAGGCCGGGACGCCGCTCAAGCTTCCGCGCTGAGGCTAGCGGGCTGACAGCCTCAAAGTACCTACGCGGGCACGCACCCTACGCGGGTACCTTGGCCCCGACCGTCGAGGCGCGCACCATCAGCTCGACCGGCATCGTCTCGTGGACGACGCTCGTCTCGGAAGCGCCGATCAGGTCCACGGCCATCTCGGCGGCACGGCGGCCCTTGTCGTAGACTGGCTGCCGCACGGTGGTGAGCGGCGGGATGGCGAATTGGGAACTGGGCAGGTCGTCGAAACCGACGACAGCGATCTCGTCGGGGACGCGCACGCCGAGTTCGTAGAGGGCCAGGAGCGCACCGGTAGCATGGACATCGCTAGCGCAGAAGACGGCGTCGGGCAGCGCTCCTGCATCGTGCCACGCCCGGATGGCCGCGTAGCCGCCCTCCTGCGTGTAGGGATGGTGGGCGACAAACGCCTCCGGCACTGTCAGACCGCCCTCGCGGAGCGCGCGCTCGTAGCCCGCGCGCCGGCGGTCGGTCTCCTGCAGCTCGCTCGGTCCGTGGATGAGCCCGATGACCTCGTGCCCGAGGTCAACGAGGTGCTTCGCGGCGAGGTAGGCCCCAGCCTCGTTGTCCACGTCCACGCTCGCGATGTGGTCGTAGGCGGCGTCGTGCCCAATCATCACGCAGGGCCGCCCCGCCGCCGTGATCGCCTCGACCAGCAGGTCGGCAGCCTCTAGGCGGATCATCACGAACGCATCAAACCGGTTGGACTCCACGGTGCGCTCGACCACCTCGTCGCGCGAGCTCGCATCGACCGTGGTGAGCGAGACGCTGTAGCCACGCTCGGAGGCGGCCTCGGAGACGCCGAGCAGCACGAGCGGCCAGTAGCCCGTGGCGAGCGTCGCGTCGGAGCGCCGGGGCACGAAGACGCACAGTTCGAGGCGGCGGTCGGTGACGAGGCTTCGCGCGGCCGAGTTGGGGCGGTAGTTGTACTTCTCGATGACCTCGAGCACGCGGCGGCGCGCCTCGTCGCTCACGTTGGGCTTGTTGTTGAGCACGCGCGACACGACCGAGCGCGACACGAACGCGAGCCGGGCGACATCGTTGATGGTGAGGCGTTTCATAGGAGGCAGAGGTGGCGGGGAAGCTCTGGCAACGGTCACATAGGGATAACACACCAGGCGTGGCGAGGCAAGCCGGATCGCGGCAACCGACGCAGGCCGTGGCAACATCGGCGAACGCGCCGCTCAGTGCTTAGACCCGTGCCAAGTATCAGGTTTCAAGTGGCAAGTAAAGCCAATTACAGATTGAACTTGCACCCTCCTTGATACCTGCCACTTGACACAGTACTCAGAGGTCATACGGCCCACCCGGCGCGGTGGCGTTCGGCGACGGCGATGGCACCGAGGAGCGGGGCGTCGTGGCCCAGCCGGGCCGACTCGATCCGGGGTGCGAAGGGGACGGCCGCCTGCACGTGGGTCTGCACCCGGTCACGAAGGACGGCTTCGTGCGCGGCGATGCTGCCGCCGAGCACGAGGACCTCCGGGTTGAGCACACAGCTGACCGCTGCCGCCGCAAGCGCCACCCCATCGATGGCTTCCCGAACGAGCCGCGCGGCCTGAGGTTGCTCGGCACGGGCTGCTTCGTAGACATCCACCGCGGTCGT
Source organism: Bacteroidota bacterium (assembly GCA_039208155.1). Lineage (GTDB taxonomy): Bacteria > Bacteroidota > Rhodothermia > Rhodothermales > Rubricoccaceae > JBCBEX01. The sequence goes on from JBCCRG010000164.1 coordinate 6,955, forward strand.
CCGGAGGGGCGCGGTGCTGCTCCCTGGCGCGCCGTTGTCCGACGTATGCGTTGATGCGGCTCCGTTGCCCATCACCCCGTTGCCATGCCCCAGGTGGGCTGCGTGCCACCGTCGCGCCAGCCCGGCTCCGCCCGCGATCTCTTCGAGGGTCTGCGCCGGGTCGTCGAGGGCAGTCCAGTTGGGGCGCAGGAAGCCGAGCTCGCCCGCCGCATGGCCGACGCCGTGCAGCACGCGGCCCTCGACGATGATGCCGCATGCGATGCCCGTGCTCACGGTGAGGTAGACGAGCGAGTGTGGGGGCGTGGCCTCGCCGAAGCGGTATTCCGCCATCGCGCCCGCGTTGACGTCGTTTTCGAGCGCGACCGGAAGTCCCGTCTCTGCCGTGAGCCGCGCTCGGAGCGGCACCTCCTTCCAGCCCAGGTTGACGGCGAGGTGGACGACGCCCGTGGCCGCGTCGAGGATGCCCGGGCAGACGCAGCCGAGCCCCGCGATGCGCCCGGCTGGGACGCCGATCTGCCGCGCGCACCGCACCGCCATATCCGCGATGAGCGACACGACGGCCTCGCTGCTTTCGGGAGTATGAGCTTCCACCCGCGCCAGGATCTGGGTGGGCTGCTCGACCGCGACGAGGGCGCAGCGCAGGTTGGTCCCGCCGATGTCTACGCCGACCAGGAAGTCGCCGGACGAGGCCGCTGTCGTGCTGGCGTGGGTCGTGCTGGCATGGCCTGCAGGAGGGAGAGACGCGGAAGCGGGCTGCACGGAAGCGAGGGGCCTGATGAGCAGGAACACCGGTGCGGCGCACAC
>JBCCRG010000165.1:0-7743 GCA_039208155.1 Bacteroidota bacterium
CACGTCCACGTCCGGCGTGAACTCGATCACGACCGTCGAGACGCTCTCCGAGGAGATGCTCCGCAGGTCGTCGATGCCGTCCACCGAGACGACCTCGCGCTCGATCTCCTGCGTGATGATCGACTCGATGTCGTCGGGGCTTGCGCCGGGGTAGACCGTCGTCACGACGATGGTCGCGAACTCGATCTCAGGCTCGGCCTCCTTCGGGATGGAGACGTAGGCGATCAGGCCGCCGATCACGAGCACCAGCGTGAGCACGATCACGGCGATGCGGTTCCCGATGGCGAGGTTGGTGATGGTCATAGGACTGGTTGTTGGTCCTTGGTCATTGGTTCTTTGTTGGGATCAGCGCCTAGGTAGGCGAGGCTTCCACAAAGGACAAGGGACGAGGGACAAATGACCGCTTAGAAAGGCGTGATGATTAAAACTAGCGTAGGGCTGCCGTCAGGGACTGATCGGGCTGGCCGACGACGCGCACCCGGTCGCCGGTGGCGATCTGGGTCTGGCCGGAGACGACGACGCGGTCGCCGGGCTGGAGGCCGTCGTTCACGACGACGCGCCCCTGTGCCTGCGGCCCGAGGGCGACGCGGCGACGCTCGGCGGTGTAGAGGCGCTCGCCACCCTGCGGTTCGGCCTCGGGGATGGCCACGTAGACGCTCGCCCCGACCTCGTCGCGCACGATGGCGGCGAGGGGCACCGCGAGCACGTTGTCAAGCACCGAGCGCGTCACGAAGAGCTTCGCCACCATCGCGGGCTTGAGCGTGCCGTTGCGGTTGTCGATCTCGACCTCGACGGGGAACGTCCGGTTCTGCGGGTTGATGGCGCTGCCTACGAACGACACGGAGCCACGCATATCCTCCAGGCCGTAGGCTGTCGGCGTGATGCGGACAGAGGTGCCGCGCCGGATGTCGTTGGCGTAGCGCTCCGGCACGCCCGCTGTGATTTCGACGCGCTGCGTGGCGACGACGCGCGCCACCTGCATGCCGGGCGCGACCATCTCGCCGCGGTCGGCGAAGTGCTGCTCCACGGTCCCGCCGAACGGGGCCGTCACGACGGTGTTGTTGAGCGCCTCCTGCGCCTGCTCCACCGCCGCGTCGGCCTGGGCGACCTGCGCCCGCGCCTGCGCAAGCTGCGTGCGGACGCTCTGAAACTCCAGCGCCGAGATGATGGAGTCGGCGAAGAGCGGCTCCTGGCGGTCGAACTGGTCCTGCGCCAACTCGAGCTGCGCAGCCGCAACGTCACGGCTGGCCTCAGCCTGGCTCAGCGCCGCACGCGGCAGCGCCGGGTCGATCCGCGCCACCGTGCCGCCCGAGCGCACATACGTGCCCTCCTCGGCGACGAACGTGAGCCGTCCCGACGACTCCGCCGAGAGGGTCGCGTCGTCCGGGGCCTCAACGGTACCGGTGAGCTCGATGGTGTCCTCGAAGCGCTCGGCGTCGATGGTCACCACCTCGACAGGCGTGGCCGGGACGGCGACGACGGCCGTGCTATCGGTATCGGTACCGTCGCCTTCGCCAGGGGGCGCGCAGCCGGTGAAGAAAACGGCGAGCACGATCGCGAGCACGAGCAGCGCGAGGCCAGAAAACAGAGAGAAGCGGGCGGGGGCGGTCATGGCTATCAAGAGTGTTGCCGTTGTGCAGTAAAGCCGTTGTGCCGTGGGACGTGGGCAGTGTCAGTGAACGTGTGCTGCAACGTCGGGCTGCGCACGGCAGCACGGCGATACAGCAGCACAGTCACACTCACCGCATGGTGAATTCGGAGGCGGGGTCGGGGTCGCCGTCGAGGCGGAGGGTGCCGGTGGCGCGTTCGAGGGTGGAGCGCGCGATGAGAAGGTCGTGGACGGCCTGGAGGTAGGCCAGGCGCGACTGGTCGAGCGCGTTCGAGGCGTCGCGGACCTGCAGCGGCGTAGCGACGCCATTCGCAAGACGCGCCTCGGCGAACGTGTAGGCCGTCTCGGCGCGCTGCACGTTCTGGTCCTGCGCCGCGATGCGCTGCTGCGCCGAGCGGAGGTCGCGGAGCGCCTGCGCCACTTCGAGGCGGGCACCCTGCGTCGCCTGCGCGAGCGCGATCTCGGCCTGGTCGATGGCGATCTGGCGCTGCTGCATCCGGCGCGTCGTCTGGAGGCCGTTGAAGAGGTTCCACCGCAGGCTCAGACCCACGGCCACGTTCGGCTGCCAGTAGGCGTCCGAGAAGAAATCCTCCGTGCCCGACTCGAACAGGAACGGGTCGCTCTGGTCCGGCTGCGTGGTGAAGTCGCGGTTGTCGGGGACGTTGCCCACGTAGGCGAACGTGGCGTTGGCCTCGACCGTGGGGAAGTACTGCGAGCGGGTAATGCCCTTGTCCACCTGCCGGAGCCGGACGCCGAGGCGCGCCTGGTCGAGGTCGGGCCGCCGCTCCATCGCCGTCTCGACGGCGTCGGCGAGCGCGACCGACTGGAAGAGCGCGTCGCCCGGCAGGTCGAGCGCGCCGCGCAGCCGGATGTCCTCCTCCACGGGCAGCCCAAGCGTGAGCAGCAGGTTGTCCGAGGCGAACGCGGCCTGCGACTCGGCCTGGATGAGCTGCGTCTCCAGGTTAGCGAGCTCGACCTCCGCTGTGAGGCGCTCGAACTTCGGCATCACGCCCTGCGCCACGCGCCGCTCCGTCTCCTCGACGGTCTCGGCCGTGCGCGCGACGCTCGCCACGAGCACCTCGACCTGCTGCTGGGCGAGGAGCGCGCCGTAGAACGCCTCGCGCGTCTGGTGGAGCACGTCCTGAAGTTGCGTCTCGTAGGCGGCCTGGTTGAAGTCCTTCAGGCTCTGCGCCCCACGCACGGCGGCGAAGGCACTGCCGCTGTAGAGCGTCTGCGTGACCGTGATCGCGCCCTGGAACTGGTTGTCCACCGCGAACGGGTTGGCATCCTCATCGACCACGATCCCGGCGTCGTCGAGGCCCTGCTGCTGGCGGTCGAAGAACTCGCCGAGCGCGATGGGCTCCGTGTTGGGGTCGTCGTCCGTACGCGCGCCCTCGTTGAACGCGAGCCAGTCGATGGCCCCGAGCCCGCCGAAGATGTCGCCTGCCGAGGAGCCTGCGAAGGGGTTCGCCTGCTTGAGGTTACGGGTGTAGCTGGCCGAGGCGTCGACCTGTGGGAAGAGTTGGCCCCAGGCCTCGCTCACCTGCGCGTCGGCGTTCTCGACGTCGAGCGCGGAGGTCTGGAGGACGTAGCTACGCTGGGCGGCGATCTGCATCGCCTCGTCGAGCGAGATCGTGACGGGCGCTGCGGCTTGCTGGGCGTGCGCGGTGGGCGCAGACGCCACTGCAGCCAGGGAGGCCACCAGGGTGACGAGGAGAAGGCGGGACATCGGAAGAGGACGCATCCGAGAACGGCGGGAGCGAGAGGTAGGCGGAGAAGCTGCAGGCAACATCGGTCGTGTTGGTGTCAGCCCCGTGTCGTGTGTGCGAAAAGTGTCTTGGCCGGGTCTAGATAGACCCTTCTGGGGCGGTACACATTCCGTCGAAGAGGACGGTCGTGAGGAAGTCGGCCACCTCGTCGACGGACTGCCAGGGCGCTTCTGCGGGGGGCTCGCAGCCGGGCGGCGGGGTGAGGTACATCAGCATGCCCTTGACGTTGCCCATGATGGTGTGGACGACGGGCTCGACGGGGAGGCGCCGGAGCGTACCCGCATCCATCGCGGCTTCGAGCGGCCCAGCCATGATGGCGAGAATCTCGTCGCGGCGGCCCATGAGCCGCACCACCTTGGCGCCCTCGCCCTCGATCATCATGCGCTGCACCTCCTTGATGAGGAGGAAGAACGCGGCCTGGTTGAGCGTGAAGTGCTGGATCAGCCGCGCGATGAGACTGCGGTACACCTCGCGGACGGGCTGGCTGTCGGTGTCGGCCAGGTGCTCGGTGAGGAGCGCGGTGAGTCCGTCGTAGAGGTCATGGAAGACGGCGAAGAGGATTTCTTCTTTGCCGCCGGGGAAGTAGTTGTAGAGGGTGCCCTTGCCGAACTCGGCGCGCTCAGCGACCTCGTCGAGGGTGGTGCTGTCATAGCCCTTCTCTGCGAAGAGGGTACGGGCGGCGTCGAGCATGGCCGCGCGGCGGGCGAGGCGCTCGCGTTCGCGGCGGGAGAGGCTCCGGTCAGAGCGAAGAGAAGCGGGCGGGGCGAGGTGCATGCCTGTGGGAGGCGAAGACCGCTCAGGTGGCGTATGTAACGCCTGTGTGAACGGCCAGTATGAAAGGTGACCAGCTGGTCACATGCGGCACCCCTACGTCACATCGTCCAGTGGGTTGCAGGTAGGCTGCCAAGAGACGATGAAGGAACCGCTTCCAGATCTGATGTAGCGCGACACATGGTTTGGCAGCGCGGCATGCATGTCAATTTCGCTCTACTGCCGGGTACTTGGTGAAGTACCGTTTCTGACTCATGTGAAGTCTAGGCTGGAGAGATAGAGTGTTCAGTACGAGCATGGATCGCGGGATAGACCTTCAATGCTATCTCCTCTCTCATACTCCTCCTTCCATTTTTTGGAAACGACCACCCCCACCTAGAGGGCAAAAAAAAAGGCCCGACGTTGCAGCGTCGGACCTTTCGCATGTCTCACGCAACGAGATTGCGCTGAGGGACCACCCATCCAAAAATGGCCAGTAAGCCTGAACGGGCTACCAGAGCTGTGCTGTAGACACAACCCAACGCAGTATAGGCAGAACATGCGGGATAAAAAAAGGTCCCTCCTCAAATGTGGGGAGAAACCGCTACTCTTCAAGGCGGCAGCCACCTTGACAAAGCAATTGTCGACGTTTTACACTGTTAGGAGCACTGGAGAGACCGCTGCCGCCCTTCGCCTTTGCAGAGGCGAAAGGCACGTGCGAGGCGGCAGGAATCGAATGTGTGGTATGTCTCACTTAATCGGTACTGCTATGCAGCTTCCGCGCATCAAGGGGCCTCCTAAGGAAAGAAGGGGACCTCAGGCACCCCTGCGGTGGACCGACGTGGTCCTTGCTCTTGCTACCCTTGGGGGTAGCCTCGCTGTGATCGCCCAGGCCCTCGGCTGGCTTTAGGCTCCCTCAATCCTCAAAACCAGGCACGCGCAGACCTGCATGGCTGCGCGTGCTTTTCGTTTGACTCTTGCGTTCGAAATAAACAGAGTATTTGCAATATTCTACGGAAGCGGCGGCGAAAGCGCGTCGCCCTCCGCACCGCTACGGTCATGTCGGTACCAGTCGGCGTCTCAGTCGGCGCGCAGCGTGATCGAGCCGTTGGACGTGGACGCCCGGAGGCTGTTGCCGCCGCTGCCGAGGCGCCCGCGTGCCTCGTCGCGCTTGATCTCGCCGGAGAACGCGAACGCCTCAGCCATGCGGATGCGGCCGCCCTCGAAGCGCACGTCGGCGTTCATGCCCGCCGGGGCGACGAGCGTGATGCTGCCGCTCGTCGTCTCGACGGCGACCTCGCTGCTCAGGTCGAGGCGGGCCCGAACGTCGCCCGAGGAGGCGTCGGCCACCAGCAGCCCCTTCACGATGCCGAGGTCGGCGGAGCCGGACGACATATCCACGCTCGCCTGGCCGAGGATGCCAGCGATCTCCATGTCGCCCGACGACGTGTCGCCGATAAACTCGCCGATGTCGGCGTCGTCGATCTCGAGGTCGCCCGAGGAGGCGTCGAAGCCGAGCGTTTGCGCGATGACCGTGCGGACCTCGTAGTCGCCCGAGGAGCAGTCGAACACGATGCGGTCGGCTTCCAGGCGGTCGGCTTCGAGGTCGCCCGAGGACGTATCCACGATGATCTCGTCGGCGATGATGGTGCCGAGGGTGACATCGCCCGACGACATGTCGGCTATGAAGCGGTCGCCGCGCAGCTCGTCCACGCGGAGGTCGCCCGACGACATGTCGAAGCTGCCGCTGGTCTCGACGGGGACGCGGATCACGACCGTGAACGAAGCCTGGCGATTGCCCCAGTTCCAGCCGCTGCGGCGCTCGGGGTCGCTGCGCACGATGAGGCGACGGCCTTGCTGGACAGCGCTGTAGCGCTTGCGCTCGAAGACCTCCTCGACGTCGCGCCCACGCCCGTAGATCGTCACCTGCGCCTCGGAGCCGTCCGCGGCCTCGACGATTACGTCTTCGGACGAGAGATCCACGACGAGGCTGCCGCCTGCGCGGACGGTGAAGGTCTCGTCGAGCATGACCGTGCCGTCTTGAGCACGAGCGGGAAGGGCGAGGGCGAGGAGGGCAAACGCGAGCAGCGCGGGGGGTATGAACAGGCGCATGGGACTGGGCGGGGACGATGAGCGGGGACCGGCGCGGAGCCGGACGACGTTGACGCCCTACGGACGCTCCCCCCGAGAGTTGCCGCGCTGTTAAGAAATCAGCAGGCCATGCTGTCTGCCCCCATCCCGCTCGATGGCGAACCTCTTCGCACCCCCACCTGCCACGCCGCTCGACGCGGCATTCTTCGCCCGCCCGACGCTCGACGTGGCGCGCGACCTCCTCGGGCGGCTCCTCGTCCACATGCCCGAGAACGGCCCCCGCATCGCCGGACGGATCGTGGAGACGGAGGCGTATCTCCGCGACGACCCCGCGCTCCACGGCTGGAAGGCGACGTTCGGGCCCGACGGCGTCGTGCGCCCCGAGGGCCGCGCCGCTGACCTCTTCGCACCGCCGGGGACGGCCTACGTCTACCTCATCTACTACACGAACTGGCTCCTCAACGTGGTCACCGAGCCTGAGGGCGTACCCGGCGCGGTGCTGATCCGCGCGCTGGAGCCCGTCGAGGGCCTCGCGGCGATGCGCGCCCGTCGCCCCGCCTCGGTGCGCCGCGACCGCGACCTCGCCAACGGGCCCGGCAAGCTGACGCAGGCGCTCGGCGTGGACGATCCCGCGTTCCACGGCACCGACCTCACGCGCCGGCCGCTCTGCTTCGAGCCGGGCACGCCCGTCGGGGACGACGCCGTGGCCACCTCGTCGCGGATCGGCCTCACGCGAGGCATCGACCTGCCGTATCGCTTCTTCGTGGACGGCCACCCGTGCGTGTCGCCCGGCGTCCCGAGCGACGTCAAGCAGCGGCAGCAGCGAGCGAAACGCTGGGGGCGGTGACCCTTTCGCCCACTGCTTGCGCGCTGTAGAGTGCGTCCGTCCTGCTTCCCCACCGCCCGATTGCCGTGCGTCGTCTCGTCCTGGTCTTTGCGCTCCTCATCTTCCTGATCGCGGTAGCCGTGGTGCTGCTGACCGCGCCCAAATCGTCGGCGGCTCCAGCATCGGCGGATCAGGCATCGGTCAGCGTGCCCGACACCACCGTCGCGCTCACGACGCTGCTGGAGATTGGCGACCATGACATGGAGGACCTCGACTATGCCGACGCGTGGGAGGGGGCCTTCAACGGATGCAGCCTGCTGTGTGCGTTCGGTTGGCAGACGGAAGCCTCGTCTACGCTCGCGCCGCAAGGGCGCAACCGTTACGACGCGAGCCAGGCCGAGGATGCGAACCCGGCGACGGCCTGGGTCGAGGGCGTGGACGGCCCCGGCATCGGCGAGCGGCTCACGTTCGTGCTCGGCGCGGGCGAAGACCTGCCCGACGACTTCGTGACCTCGTTCTGGGGCGTGCGCCTGTTCAACGGCTATGGCAAGTCGGAACGAGCGTGGGAGGCCAACGGGCGCGTCCGCTACCTCGACGTACTCGTGAACGGCGAGCCGTTCATCGTGATCGAGGTGCACGACCTCATGATGGTGCAGGAGGCGACGTGGGAGGGCGTGGACGTGCGCCCGGGCGACCGC
>JBCCRG010000166.1:0-7743 GCA_039208155.1 Bacteroidota bacterium
GCCGACTTCTTCGAGCGCTACGGCATCGAGGTGCGCACCGGCCACCGCGTCACGCATCTCGACGCGGAGGCGAAGGAGATCCACTTCACCAACGAGGGCGACGGAGCCCGCATGCCGCTCGCCTACGACGCCGCGCTCATCGCCACCGGAGGCGCGCCCCGCCGCCTCGGCATCCCTGGGGCCGACCTCGATGGCGTCTTTTTGCTCCGGTCTACCGACGACGCCACACAGATCGTCGAAGCCGCCGAAGCGGGGCAGTCGGCCATCGTCGTCGGGACGGGCTTCATCGGCATGGAGGCCGCCGCCGCGCTGATCGGGCGCGGCCTCAGTGTCACCGTCGTCTGCATCGAAGCCGTGCCGTTCGAGCGCATCCTCGGGCCGGACGTGGGCGCGGTCTTCCAGCGGCTCCACGAAGAGAAGGGCGTCGCCTTCCGCATGAACGCCTCAGCCGACGCCATCGCTGCGACCGCGGACGGCCTCCGCCTCACCCTCGGCGACGGCACCGCGCTCGATGCCGACTTCATCGTGATGGGCGTGGGCGTCACGCCGGCTACCGACTTTCTGCAGGGTCTTCCCATGGACGACCGCGGTGCGCTCGTCGCCGACGCGCAGCTCCGGATCGGCCCCGATCTCTACGCCGCAGGCGACATCGCCTCGTACCCGGAAGCCCGCCTCGGCGAGCGCGTGCGGATTGAGCACTGGCGGCTCGCGCAGCAGCACGGGCGCATCGCCGCGCGCAACATGGCCGGGCAGGCCGTCCCGTTCGAGGCCGTGCCCTACTTCTGGAGCGGCCAACTCGGCATGAACCTCCGCTATCTCGGCCACGCGAAATCCTGGGACGAGGTCATCATTGACGGCAGCTTGGACGACCGGCAGTTCGTGGCCTACTACGTGAAGGACGGCCGCGTCGTGGCCGCCGCGGGCGTCAAGCGTGACAAGGTCATCGCCTCGCTCCACGCGCACTGGATGACCGGCGGGACGACTTCAGCAGACGAGGTTCGGGGATAGCTCCGCATATCTTCGCAGCTCTTCGTGCAACCTCGATGAGTGTGAGGGTATGAGAGTGAAGGGGCCGCTCTGTACGTCTCTCCCACACACACCCATACCCTCAAACACCCACACGCCGTAGTGAAGCTCCGCGCTCGTCTTACCCTCCTCGGCACTATCGTGGCTGTCGTGCTCGCGATCGACCAGATCACGAAGCGGCTGGCGGTGGAGCACCTCTACGGTGAGCCGGTCGTCACGCTCTTCGGCGGCTTCCTGAAGCTGCTCTACGCCGAGAACGAGGGCGCGATGCTCGGCCTCGGCGGCACGCTCGCCGACGAGACGCGGTTCATGCTGTTCGTGGTGATGAACGCGGTGCTCCTCGGGGGCCTGACGATCTTCTTACTCACGCGCTCGGTGCTGCGTCGGAGCGAGATCATCGCGCTCGCGCTCATCCTCGGCGGCGGGCTCGGCAACCTTTGGGACCGCATCGTGAACGAGGGGCACGTCGTGGTCGACTTCCTGCTGCTCACGGCCTTCGGGCGGCAGATCACCGGCGTCTTCAACATCGCCGACATGGCGATCATGGGCGGCGTCATCACGATGCTGATCCTCTCGTTCTTCCCGCCGAAAGAGCCCGAGGTAGAGGGAAATGTGTTCCCAGCAGACGCGTCGGAGACGCCAGAGCAGGTAGTCTTGCCGCGCCGCCCTTTGGATTCCACCGATGACTTTCTCAGCCGTGTCGCCATCGCTAAACTGGCGGAGGACTGTCTCGAAGGGCGCGTCCCGTACTCTAAGTTCCTAGACGCCGTCTACGAGCATCCAGACCCGGATATTGAGGAGTTGTACGATGCTGTTGAGCATAACGAGGACGAAGATGCACGCCAGCTAATCTCGAGGCTGCGTCGTTCTCCTTAGATCGAGGTAGGAGCATAGCAGAGCCTGCCCCCTCCTCCTGTTCTTGCGCTGCTCGAACTTGTCCCCTTCGCGTGCGAAGGGGACAGCTTTCCGACCCACCCTGACGCCTGCGAAGGGGGGAGCAGGGGGGACGCTACGCCGCTTCCGCCTGCAGCCCAGCGTCCACGAGCGAAGCGGCGGCGTCAACCAAGCCATCCGGGCCGATACCGACCTCGTCGTGCAGTTCGCGCTGGCTGCCGTGCTCGATGAAGCGGTCCGGCATGCCGAGACGCACGACCTTCGTGCCGTGGAAGTCGTTCTCCATCGCCCACTCCACGACCGCTGTGCCCGCGCCGCCGACGATCACGCCGTCCTCGACGGTGATGACCTTATCGAACGTCGAGAAGACCTCCGTGAGGAGTTCGTCGTCGAGCGGCTTGCAGAAGCGGAGGTCGTAGTGCGCAGCGGAGATGCCGTGTCCAGCGAGACGCTCGCGGGCCTCGTAGACATACTGCCCGATGGCGCCGTAGGTCACGAACGCCACGTCCGAGCCATCAGCAATCTTGCGGCCTTTGCCGATCTCGATCTCCTGGAAGTCGTCGCGGAGGTCCATGCCGGTGGCCTGGCCGCGCGGGTAGCGGAGCGCGATGGGGCCGTCGTTGTAGAGCGTGGCCGTGTACATCAGGTCCCGCAGGTCCTGGTCGTCCAGCGGGGCGGCGCAGATCATGCCCTGCACGGCGCGCATGTAGGCGATGTCGAGCGCGCCGTGGTGCGTCGGCCCGTCGGCCCCGGCGAAGCCCGCGCGGTCCATGCAGAACACGACCGGCAGGTGCTGCAGCGCCACGTCGTGCACAACGCCGTCGAAGGCGCGCTGGAGGAACGTCGAGTAGATCGCCACGAACGGCTTCAGGCCCTGCGTGGCGGCTCCAGCCGCCTCCACGACGGCGTGCATCTCGGCGATGCCCACGTCGAAGGCACGGTCGGGCATCGCCGCCATCATGAGCTTCAGACTCGTGCCGCTCGGCATCGCGGCGGTGTAGCCTACGATGCGCGGGTCCTCCTCAGCGAGCTCGATGATCGCCTCGCCGAAGATCTGCTGCCACTTCTTGGCGGCTTTGCCATTGGAGGTCGCCTTCACGAGCGTCTTGCCCGTCACCTTGTCAAACGGTGACGACGACGCGTGCCACTTGACCTGGTCGGCCTCGGCGGGCGCGAAGCCCTTGCCCTTGACCGTGAGCGCGTGCAGGAGGATCGGGCCGGGCAGCTTGCGGATCTCTTTGAGCCGCTTCGCGAGCGTCTTCACATCATGGCCGTCAACGGGGCCGATGTAGCGAAAGCCGAGCGCCTCGAAGAGCATCCCAGGCGTGATGGCCGCCTTGACGCCGTCCTCGACGCGGCTGGCGATGCGCTGGAGCGTGCCGCCGCCCATGCCCTTGAGCTTCTCGAAGAACTCCCAGACGTCGGTCTTGAGGTCGTTCCAGCCCTCGGACGACGAGACGCGCGCGAGGTACTCGTGCAGCGCGCCCACGTTGGGGTCGATGGAGATGCGGTTGTCGTTGAGCACGACCGTCATGTCGGTGCCCGCCACGCCTGCGTTGTTGAGGCCCTCGAACGAGAGCCCGCCCGTCATCGCCCCATCGCCGACGATGGCGAGGATCTTCTGGTCGGTGTTGAGGATGTCGCGCGCCCGCGCCATGCCGAGCGCGGCCGAGATCGCCGTGGAGGCGTGCGCGACCCCGAAGGCGTCGTACTCCGACTCGCTGATCTTGGGAAAGCCGGACAGCCCGCCATACTTCCGCTGCGTGTGGAACTGCTCGCGTCGGCCTGTCAGAATCTTGTGCCCATACGCCTGGTGGCCGACGTCCCACACGACGGGGTCGGTCGGTGTCTCGTACGCCCAGTGTGCCGCGACCGTAAGCTCGACGACGCCGAGCGAGGCCCCGAAGTGGCCGCCGTGCACACTCACCACATCGATGATGTAGTGCCGGAGTTCGTCGCAGAGCTGCGGGAGGTCGTCGAGGGGGAGGCAGCGGAGGTCCTTCGGCGTGTGGATGCTAGCGAGAAGCGGGCCGGGGGTGAACGGGGTCGCAGGCATGAGAGCGTCGGGTGGTGAGCGAGAGGAGCGGGTCCGAGAAGAAGGGCGGGGGACCAGAGGGGGAGGGGCGAGTAGGGTGCGCTATTCGAGCGCGAGTTCTTGCACGCGTAGCTCCGCGGCGTCGAGGCGGGCGAGCAGGTCCCGCGCAAGCCCGACGCCTTCCTCGTAGCGAGCGAGGCTCGCGTCGAGATCCGCGTTGCCGTCTTCGAGCGCCTGGACCAGCGTTTCGAGGCGCTGGAGGGCGGCTTCAAACGAGAGGGGCGCGTCGTCGGACATGGAGCGGGACAGAGCGGGGGTGGATGGGCAAGATAGGTGCGAGCCGGATTCCGCACAGCCGGGGAAATCCCGGAAAGGCAAACCTGGCAGGCCCGGCGTGCCTCCAGAGACGTGCGAGCCGACCGTCGGTTTCGCCCCGGTTAACACCGTTCGCTCGTGTAAGCGATTACATCGGCGGCCTGGAGCGATGCGCACCGGCAGCTACCGACAAATCCATATGGCCTGCGCCGCGCCGGCCTCGCTACGAGATCGGCTGATCGTCGTAAGCGCCCAGCCCGAAGAGGGCAAAATCGTAGCGACAGGGGTCGTCTGGGTCGAGCGCGCGGCAGCGGGCGGTGAGCGCCTGGACGGCCCGCCAGTCGTTCTGGGTGCGCCGAAGCAAGCCGAGCTTGCGCGCCTGGCGGCCCGTATGCACATCGAGCGGCAGCACGAGCTGCGCAGGACGGATCGCCGTCCACAGGCCGAAGTCGACGGGGCCGGGGCGGACCATCCAGCGGCAGTACATCGCCAGGCGCTTGCAGGCGCTCTTGCTGGACGGGCGCGCGACGTGCTTACGGAGCCGAGGCAACTGCGCGTGGTCGAGCACGGCGTCGGAGAAGCCCTGGATCGCCGGGCCGATGTCGGGCGCATCCGCAGGGAGGTGCGCGGCGAACGCCCCCTCGACAGAGCCGTGCTGACTTATAAGGTGCGAGAGCGCTGCCGTGAGCGCGAGCACGTCCTGCGGCTGGAACGTGCGGTGCTTGAAGCCGGCCAGGCGCGCGCCGTCACGCTCGGCGTCGAAGTCGCGGACGAAGGCGTAGGGGCGGTAGTCCATCCGCTCGGCCAGGTCGGCCGCCTTTTTCAGGATCACCGAGCGGCGGCCCCACGCGAGCAGCGCCGCGTAGAGCCCGATCACCTCCTGGTCGCGCGGGTCGTCGAAGCCGTGCGGGACCGAGATCGGGTCGTCGGCGATGAACGCCGTCCGCTCGTAGCGTTCCACCAGCGCGTCCAACCGTGATCGGAGAGCGCGAGGGATAGATCCATCGGAGACGGCCGACATAGCGAAGGGCATGAGGGCTGTGGGGGTTGTTTGCAAACAACCCCCACGAGCGTCGCGTGCGGGGATCAGGGCAGCGCTGGACGTTCGAGGTCGAAGACGCCGTCCTTCACGCGCACGTAGCCGGTGCCACCGAGACGCCCGACCGGGTCAAGCAGGTGCGTGTCGGCATACCGGCCGTTGGCAGTGACCTCATCGGCGAGGTGGGCGAGCACGAGGCGCACGAAGACAGCCTGCCCGGCACGCGGTCCGTCGCCGAACGACACGATGCGGTCGAGCACAGCCTCGAAGGCGACGGGGGCCTCGGCCACGCGCGGCGGAGCGACGACCTCCGAGGGAATCGAGTGCAGGCCCGTGGCTTCGAACTCGCTCACCTCGGCGGGCCAGGCAGCACTCGTCCGGTTCATCGCCTCCGCGAGCGCGTGCGGGACGATGTGGACGACGCATTCGCCCGTGGCGCGGAGGTTAGCCAGCGTGTCTTTCGTTCGCGCGCCGCCCTGCGGGGTGGGGGCCATCTGCGGCGCGAACATCAGCACCGGCGGGTCGATGGAGGCGACGTTGAAGAACGAGTAGGGCGCGAGGTTGGCCACGCCGTCGCCGCTGAGCGTGGACACCCACGCGATGGGGCGCGGGACGACGGCCGAGACAAGCAGCTTGTAGACCTCTGCGGGGGGATGGTCCTCGATGCGAAACGTGGGCATCGTGCTCAGCCGTTCTCGTTTGGGGCGTCCTCGTCCGGGGAGAGCCCAGGGGCCGGGTTGCGCGTCTCTGTGTCAGGCTCGTCTCGCTCGATCACGAGCGTGATGTCGGTCACGAGCGCCGCGATGGCCCCGAGCGCAGCCAGCATCGGCGTGAGCAGGACCGCAGCGGCTCCCGCTCCCACGCCGACCGTGAGTGGGATCTCCAGCAGCGTGCGCTCGTCCTTCTTGATGGCGATGCGGCGCACGTTGCCCTCCTCGATCAGGTCGCGCACCTTGTCGACGAGCTGCGACCCGGCGACCTTGATCTCCTGCAGGGTTTTCTCGCCCACGGCCTTGGCTTCGTGGAACGTGCGTTCGCCAGCGGCCTTGGCGTCGTCGAGGGAGGGGCGGGAGGAGGAGTCCATGGGGAGAGCGTGAGATGAGGGGCAGCGTCAAAATGGAGGCGTCCTGTTACGAAAGGGAATCGGCGGGGGTTCTTTCCCCCGTGTCGAAAACCTAGGACACAGAGGGGTAGCACCAGGCTAGGGGCAATACAGGCGCTCTGCGTCAAAAAACGCGGACGAGATCGGCGCTCCGAACCGGATAAACGCGAGAAAGCGCCCCGCGCGGCCTCTGGACGCTCCGGAACGGGCACGGTCCATGCACAAGCCCTCCTCGAACACGCAAACGGGGCGACCGCCTCAGAGCGGCTCTCCCGCCGCGACGCCGTTCACACCCAACCACAACCGGGCGGTTCACCTCGCCCACCTCACAATCAACCTTTTCAGGAGGTACCCTCATGGGACAGCAGCAACTTCTTCTCCTCGTTCTGGGCATTGTCATCGTCGGCCTCGCGGTCGTCGTCGGCATCCAGGCCTTTAGCGAGAACCAGACCAAGGCCAACGCCGACGCGCAGGTCAACGACGCCATCCGCATCGCGTCTGACGCGCAGGCTTGGGCCCTCAAGCCGACCGCCTTCGGTGGTGGCAACGGCCTCTTCGACGGCCTCGGTACCAACGGCCTCGCCAAGCTCGGCTATGAGCTCGGTGACAACACCTCGACGCCGGCCACGGGTGCCGCCGACCAGTACGAGAACCTCAACGGGATCTACGAGATCTCGCAGGTCACCGCTGGCACAGCGGGCTCCTCGACGGGCAGCTTCACCATCGTGGGCTGCAACGACGCGCTTGGTACGCAGGTCGTGATGCGCGTCAGCGGCACCACGCCAGCCGACATCAGCACCCGCATCATCACGGGCGTCCAGGGTAACTGCGACTTCACGCTGACGTCGTAAGCCATCGCTGCCTAGGCAGCACCCGCGTTGCCGGCCCCGTAAGGCCGGTGAGCTTGGCGGCACTCTCGTCGGAGCTTCGGCTTCGGCGGGGGTGCCGCCTCTGCGTTTGGGCTCGTTCTGCGCACAGGAAGGAGAGAGGCGTGGGTAGCAAGGTAGCTCCGGCTGGGACGGGGTCTGGCAAGGTGTTCGCGTAGAGACACCGTGTTCTCGCAGAGAGGCCGTGCAGCCGGTAGGCGACTGGACCCTGCATGGGAACCCCATAGCGCCTCTCGCCCGACGACTTCTCCCAGATTGTTATGGCTACCACCCTTCCCCTCGCTTCGCAAGCAGCCTCATCCGCGCCGCCAGCCTCGCCCACGGCTTGGCAGTGGGGGGCCTGGCTGGTCGGCGGCGTTGCGTTGCTTGTCGCAGGCGCGCTGGTGACGCCGCTCCACAAGCTGGCACCGACGCACGATGCGCACCGGCTGCTGCAGGTGGCGGC
>JBCCRG010000167.1:0-7656 GCA_039208155.1 Bacteroidota bacterium
ACCGTCCTCCTCGTCAGCCACGACCGTGCGTTCCTCGACAACGTCGTCTCGTCCACGCTCGTCTTCGAGGGCGAGGGGCAGGTGAACGAGTACGTCGGCGGCTACGCAGACTGGCAGCGGCAGACGCGGCAAGCCGAGGCAGCGAAGCCCAAACCTGCGCCGAAGGCGACAGCGTCGGGCAACGGCAAGCCACGCGGCGGGCCGTCCAAACTGTCGTACAAGGAGCAGCGCGAGCTCGATGCGCTCCCGGCGCAGATCGAGGCGCTGGAGACGGAGCAGGTCGAGACCGCTGAGGCCATGGCGCAGCCTGACTTCCACGAGCGCGGCCCGGGCGCGTACGAGACGGCGCAGAAGCGGATGAGCGCCATTGCTGAGGAGTTGGAGGCCGCGTTCGAGCGCTGGGAGGCGCTGGAGACGAAGCAGGCGGCGTACGAGGCCGCACGGGCGTAGCGGAGTCGCGTGGGTCGTGGGTCGTGGGTCGTGGGTCGTGGGTCGTGGGTCGAAGAAGCAAATCGCTCCGGCGTGGCGTGCCAATCCCTACCTCCTCTTCACTCTTTACTCCTCGCTCTTCACCCGTCCTGCATTCCCTGCCTCGCCTCGTACCTTCCCGCATTCTCCAACCGCCTCGCCCCATGCCCGACCGTCCCGCCCTCGGCGTCCTCACCCACGGCTCGCTCGGCCAGGGCGTGCAGATGAAGCTCGACGCCCGGCGCTCTGTCGAGACGCTGCGCGCGGGTACGTTCGTCGTCGTCGAGGGCGAGCAGTTCGATTTTTTCTCGCTCATCACCGACCTGGAGATCGCGGCGGCGAACGAGAACATCCTGCTGCACCCGCCTGCGCCCGAGGCGACGCTGCTGCGCGAGGTGCTGCGCGGCGCGGCGACCTACGCCACCGTCAGTCTCAAGCCGATGCTGATGCTGCCCCGCGGGCTCGGCGATGAGGAGCCGCAGCCCGTCAAGACCGTCCCGGCCCACTTCGCGCCCGTCGGCGAGGCTACGGCGGACGACGTCGCGCGGGTGTTCGCGAGCGAGGCGCAGGACCCGCAGCGCTACTTCGAGATCGGCGCGCCTGTCGGCATGGACGAGACGCCCGTGTGCCTCGACCTCCAGCGGTTTGTCGAGCGCTCGAACGCCGTTTTCGGCAAGACGGGCACGGGCAAGAGCTTCCTCACGCGCCTGCTCCTCTGCGGCGCGATCCGCACCGGCAAGGCCGTCAACCTCGTGTTCGACATGCACAACGAGTATGGCTTCACGGCAATGCAGGAGACCGCCGACGGCCAGGGCACGCAGACGAAGGGCCTGAAGCAGCTCTTCCCCTCGAAGGTGCACGTCTTCTCGCTCGACCCGGCGTCCACGCGGCGGCGCGGCAAGCAGCCCGACGTAGAGGTGCACCTCTACGCCGACCAGATCGAGCCCGAGGATATCCTCCCGCTCTCAGACACGCTCAACCTCACCGCGACCGCGACCGAGAGCACGTTCCAGCTCAAAAAGCACTACAAGGACCGCTGGCTCGTCACGCTGCTCGACGCCTCCGCCGAGGAGATCGAATCCATCGCCGAGGTGACGGGCGCGCACGCGGGCTCGCTGCTCGCGCTCAAGCGCAAGCTCGACCGCCTGAGCGGGCTTCCGTTCTTCCGGATGGAGCCACGCGGTAACCGCATCGACATCCTCGACCAGCTCCTGGAGAGCATCGACGGCGGCAAGTCGGTCGTGTTCGAGTTCGGCAAGTTCAACAGCCTGCTAATCTACCTCCTCGTGGCGAACGTGCTCACGCGGCGGCTGCGCGACCGCTACGAGCGGAAGTACGAGGACTACGAACGCACTGGCAACGAGGCCGACAAGCCGACGCAGCTCCTCATCACCATCGAGGAGGCACACAAATTCCTCGGGCCTGCGACCGCACGCGAGACGCCGTTCGGCAAGATCGCCCGCGAGATGCGGAAGTTCTCCGTGAGCCTGCTCATCGTGGACCAGCGCCCGAGCGGTATCGACGAGGAGGTGCTGAGCCAGATCGGGACAAAGATCGTGGCCCAGTTGTCCGACGAGAAGGACATCGCCGCCGCGCTCGTGGGGACGCCCGGCGCCGGCGCGCTGCGGAAGATCCTCGCCACGCTCGACTCGAAGCAGCAGGTGCTCGGCTTCGGCCACGCCTTCCGCATGCCGATCCAGCTCACCACGCGCACCTACGGCCCCGACTTCTTCGCCGCGATGCGCGAACCGCTCGCCACCGATGCTTCGGGCGACGGGGCCGCCGTGCGCTACGAAGACACCCAGGCCCAGACGGACGACCTGTTCGGGTTCTGACGTCCCACTCGACCGATTTCTGTCTCTTCTGCTATGCGTCTCCGCTTTCTCTGCGCGCTGCTCATCGCTGGACTCGCTGCCTGCGACACGGCAGACTTTGAACCCGCGCCAGCGCCGCTGGAGCCGGACGCGAATGCAGTCCCGATCACGGACCTGCTCGCGTCGGGCACCGACCTTGCCGATGGACTCGAACTCAACCCCAGCGGCATCGCCCCCCTTGCTGCCGCCCTCACGTTCGAGACACAGGTCCCAACGAAGGTTGCGGTCGAAGTGCTAGGTAGACACCCTGTGTCGCAGGGCTTCGACACCGTCGCCGACCTCCATGCGGTACCGCTGATCGGGCTCTATCCCGGTGCCGATAACCGCGTCGTGGTGCGCGTGACGGAGCCGGCAACGGAGCGCTACGGCCTGGACACTCTGACAGTCGCGACGCCCGCGCTGCCCGCCTTTTTCCCTACGGTGGAAATCCTGACCGCGTCTCCCGCGATGGAGCCGGGGTGGACGCTCAGCAACCTGAGTATCGGCAATGCCGGGGAGTTCGACTCCTACCCCTTGCTGTTCGACGAGGCGGGTGCGATCCGGTGGTACCTGGACTTCTCGCGGAATAGCGACATCACCTTTCTCATCCGCCGTCTGGCCAACGACAATTGGCTGACAGCCCACCAGAGCACCATCACCGAGTACGACCTGCTGGGCACTGTCATCAACCGGTGGCGCACCGATGGCTATATCGCGCACCACGAGATCGTGGAGATGCCCAATGGCAACTTCCTCGTCGCCGTCAACGTGGCGGGACGAAGCACCGTCGAAGACCATGTGATCGAGGTGAGTCGGTCGAGCGGGGCCGTCGTGCGCGAGTGGGACCTGCGTCCGCTACTCGACGTGGACCGCTTTGACCTTGTCGTGAACGAGCGGGACTGGTTCCACATGAACGCCATCTTTTACGACGAGCAGGACGACACGCTCCTCCTCTCAGGCCGCAACCAGGGGCTCGTGAAAGTGGACGGGGCTAACAACCTCGTCTGGATCATGGCGCCGCACCAGGGGTGGGGACCCGCTGGCATCAACGGGGACGGCCTCGACACGGCCGAGTACCTGCTCACCGCCGTCGACGCACAGGGCGTCCCCTTGCCCGAGGCCGTGCAGCAGGGCACCGCGGGCACGGCAGACTTCGACTGGACGTGGGGCCAGCATGCCCCGATGCGCCTCCGCAACGGCAACCTCTTCGTCTTCGACAACGGCTTCAACCGCCACTTCGGTGCGGCCGACCCGAGCCCCCCATGGAGCCGCGGCGTCGAGTATGTGATCGATGAGGCCGCGATGACGGTCCAGCAGGTCTGGGAGTACGGCCGCGACCGGGGCGCAGCCTACTTCTCGCCTATCATCAGCGACGTGGACGAGCTTCCGATGACGGGCCACCGCCTCATCATGCCGGGCGTGGTCGTCACCGAGAGCGGGTCGTACGCCCACGTCACCGAGGTCACCTACCCGGGTAGCTCGGTCGTCTTCGACGCGCGCCTTCATTTTACCAACCTCAACAACACGGGGGACGGATGGGGGCAGCTCGACATCGTCTACCGGTCGGAGCGGCTCCCGCTCTACCCTGCCCAAACAACCACAGCCAGGTGAGCCCTGTGCTCCTCGGGGCGCGTCCGTTCAGGCGAAACACACCGTGGGATGCCATGAGGACCCTACCGTTGCAGACCAACGACCTGTTCGGGTTCTGACTGATGGCGTACTACATCGGCCTCATCCTTCCCGATGGCACATGGCCTCCGCGTAGCGAACACACCGATGATAACCACGTCGGGCATCTGTTCTCTTGGCGCGTGGGTCCAGTACTCGCTGAGCTGTCTGACCCGCTACCCCGCCTGCTGTTACCGGACGAACTGGAATTGATTCGACTCCCACAGCAGCCGTCTATCGAAGATGGCCCCTTCAACGTCATCACCGATGTAGCCGGAATGCGGAGCATTTTCCTGAAGCTATTCGAGCGGTTGGGTGAGCACGACGAGACCCTCTTCTACCGCTGGCAGGCGGACCTGGCCATCGCCGTCACAATTTGCCTGCTGGCCGAGGAGAAAGGCTGGTTTATCGAATACAACTGGGGCCGATAGCAACCCGCCAGCATTTCACTCGCCGTGACAACTCCTCGACGCATCGAACTCGCGTTTTGGCTCATACTGAGTCTTGCCTTGCTGGCACCGCTCGCTGTCCCGTCGCTGTTCGAGGCCTCGTTGCTGTCAGGGCTTTTCGGCGTCGCGCTCGGGGGGTTGGGCGCGGCCTGGTACGTGGCAGACGGGCGCGAACGTGGCCTCGACATCGGGTCGTGGGTTGGTCCGTATGTCCTGCTTCTGGGCCCCCTCGGCTTCACGCTCTACCTTGCCCGCTATCGCGGCTGGAGGCAGACCGTGATCGTGCTGCTCGCCTCTGTGGTGCTTGCCATCGTGACCCTTCTCGCCACCAGCTCCGTCGCCTTTTGGCTGTTCCCGGACACCCTCGTGTACTGACCGCGCTGTGCCTCCTTGTTGTGGCAGCAGGCTGTGCCTCTCCTGGAGACCTAGGCGCGTCCTCGCTCGTCGTTGCAGAGGAGGCTCGCTTCCAGTTCGGCGACGACGTACGCTGGGCGGCTCCGGACTGGAACGATGACGCGTGGCCTCTGCGCCCTGTCGCCGCGCTCCCCGACTCGGCAGGCGTGCTCTGGCTGCGGATGCGCCTCGACGTGCCCCCGACGGAGACGCTTGGGCTGGTGGTAGCCGCAGCGGCAGCGCGCGAGGTCTACTGGGACGGTGTCCTCCTCGGCACAGCGGGCCGGGTGGGGGCCTCGCGCGCGGAGGAAGTGCCGGGGCCGATGGACGCGCTGGTGCGGGTGCCCGATAGCCTCGCAGCGCCAGGGCCGCACGTCGTCGCGCTGCGGCTGTCGTCGTTCCATCGCCCGGAGGCGGCCAACGGCTTGCTCCTCCACGTCGTCGCCGGGGAGTACCGCGCGTTGGTTGAGGGGGCGCTGCTGCTGATCGCGCTGCCGCTCGTGTTCTTGGGGGCCTTCGTGCTCGTAGCCCTCTACCACGGGCTGCTGTTCGCAGCGGACCGGCGGTGGGCTTCGCTGCTGACGGCCGCGCTGTGTCTGTCGCTGGCGCTGCTGCTCGTCGCGGAGGGCTGGCGGCTGGCCGTCGGCTACCCGTACGACTGGCACGTGGTGCGCCTGCGGATCGTGGAGGCGCTCTCGTGGGCGAGCGGGAGCCTGCTCGTGGCTACGCTGGCGGCGCAGTTCGCCCTACCGCAGCGACGGGCACTTGCGCTGACCGTGGCTGGCCTCCTCGCACTGCTCCTCTTCGTGATCGGGCCGCACGAGGTAGGCACCTTCGCGGTGTTCGCGGTGGCGATCGCGTGCGCCCTCGGCATCGCAGGCTGGGCCGTCCTGCATCGCAAACCCGGCGCGCGCTTCGTCTTCGCAGGCGTCGCCGTGTGCTTCGCAGCGCTCGTGTTTGCACGCCTCGATTTTATGGAGTCTGCGCTCTTTCCCGCGTTTGGCGTGCTCATCGCGGGGCTGCTCACCCACCTCGGGCTTCAGTCCCGGCGGCAGCACGAGCGACATGTCGCTGCGCTGGCAACGGCGGCGCGACTGGAGGCCGAGTTGCTCAAGAAGCACCTCCAGCCGCACTTCCTGATGAACGCGCTCACGTCGATTCTCGAGTGGGTGGAAACGGACCCGCCGCAGGGCGCGCGGGCGCTGGAGGCGCTCTCGGCCGAGTTGCGCACGCTCGCGGACGTCTCGGGCGAGCGGCTTATCCCCATGGCGCGCGAGTTGGCGCTCTGCCGGACGCACCTCGACGTGATGGGCTACCGGAAGGGCAACACGTTCGCGTTGGAAGCCACGGGCGTCGATGGCGAGGCGCTGATCCCCCCGGCGGTGATCCACACGCTCGTCGAGAACGCGATCACGCACAACGCCTACGCGCCGGGGCTCGTCCGCTTCACCCTCCACGAGGAGCGTGCAGCCACGCATCGCACCCTCACCTTCAGTGCACCGCTCGCCTCCCTGCCATCTGCAACCCAGGCTCTGCAGGTTCGTCCCGAGCGCGGCGGCCTCCGCTACATCCGCGCCCGCCTCGACGAGTGCGCGCCCGGACGCTGGACGCTGGACGCCGGTCCAGAATCTGGCGCGTGGGTGACCCGTCTACACCTCCCCCTCGACCTCGCCCCCGTTCCCTCCCGCTGATGCGCGTCCTGGTTGTCGAAGACGAGCGAATCATAGCGCAGCGGCTGCGTCGGCTGCTCCTGGACCTCGCGGGCCACGAAATCACACGCCTCGATGTCTGCCCGACGCTCGACGCCGCTCGAGCGCAACTGGACGCGTCGCCGCCGGATGTCGTCTTTCTCGATCTCAACCTGAACGGTGCGGACGGCTTCGACCTGCTGCGTGCCTCGGTGGCGGAGTCGTTCCACACGGTCGTCGTCTCCGCGCACACGGAGCGGGCGCTCGAAGCCTTTGAGGTAGGCGTCCTCGACTTCGTGCCTAAGCCGTTCGGGGCCGACCGGCTGACGACGACGCTGGAGCGGCTGCGCGGGGCCCGCGCCCAGCACCCGGCCGCGATGCTCGCGGTGCGCACGGCGGGTCGCATCGACCTCGTGCCGGTCGCGTCTGTGGCCTACGTGCGCGCCGCTGGATCCTACGCGGAGCTCGTTCTGCGCGACGGGAGTGTGCGCGTCCACGCCAAGTCGCTGGACCGGCTGCTGGCGGTGCTTCCGTCCTCGTTCGAGCGCATCCACCGCTCCTACCTCGTGCGCCTCGACGAGGTCGTGCAGCTGCGGGTGCGGGAGGGCAGCCGGTACGCCGCCGTGCTCGCCTCGGGGGAGGAGTTACCCGTCGGCCGCACGCGCGTCGAGGCCGTGCGCCACCGCCTGGGGCTGACGTGAGCGCCTCATACCATTTCCGAGAAACAGCAGTGCAAACTCTCTTCAGAGTCATTCCCGCGAACGCGGGAATCCATACGGTGCATCGTACAGATCCCGGATCAAGTCCGGGATGACAAAGGAGAGAGAAGCAAGCAATACACAGGACTTTCTCGTATCTGGTATCAGGCTGACGTGAACGCCTTGGGACGATCCGAGCACCTGAGCCGTTCGGCCGACCTGCGAGCCGTTCGCAGACGCGCGCGCATCTCCGCACGCCTGCTTCCGTGGAGGCCGGGCAACCCTTCTTCGCTTCAATCGCACGTCTGCCCGATGCCCCGCTCCTCCCCTTTCCTCGTCCTACTCCTCGCCGTCTGCCTTTCGATCACAGCGACGGCGCAGGACACGTCGTCCCTCCCACCCGACCTCGCTGACACCATCGACGCCACCGTGGCGGAGC
>JBCCRG010000168.1:0-7602 GCA_039208155.1 Bacteroidota bacterium
CAGCTCGATGCGGTTGTAGACGTTGCGGAGGTCGGGGTGGTGGTTGTGCTGCTCGGCGTAGAACGCCATGCGCACGATGAACGAGACGGCCGCGCGGAAGTCGGAGAACTCCAGCCGCCGCAGGAGCGCGTCGCCGTCGCGCGTCCAGCCTGGAAGCTGGTCCAGCGCGGCGTTGATCTCAAGGTCGGAGAGCGGAGTAGGCACGGGAAATGCGGAATGATGAATGGAGAATGCAAAATGATGAATGCAGAAAAAGGAGGCTGCGAGAGGCGACGTGGTAGGCGCTGACTGCGGTGCTGTCGCCCCCCTTTTTCATTTATCCTTTTGCCTTATGCATTATCTCTAGGGCAGCACCCCGAACAGCGCGGCGGTGGCGTCGGCGACCTCGGCGGGCGTCGGGAGGACGTAGCCGCTGAAGAAGACGAGCCACACGACGGCGTAGATCGGGAGCAGGATCGGGATTGAGTAGCGGATCATGTAGCCGCCGAACGACGGGCACTCGACGCCGCTCGACTCGGCGATGGCCTTCACCATGAAGTTGGGGCCGTTGCCGATGTAGGTAAGCGCGCCGAAGAACACCGCCGCGACCGAGATCGCCTGGAGGTAGAATGCCCACTCAGGGTCTTGGGTGGCAAAGGCCATCACGTCGGCGGTCTGGTTGACATCCAATTCGAACTTGCCCATCGCGGCGGAGAGGAAGCTCACGTAGGTCGGCGCGTTGTCGAGGACGCCCGAGAGGATGCCGGTGCCGAAGTAGAACGTCGTCACGCCGATGGCCTCGGCGTTGTCGCGCGCCCACTCGCCGATGAGCGTCAGCGCGGGCTGCATCGTGGCGAAGATGCCCACGAAGAGCCAGGCCACCTCGCGGATGGGCTCGAAGTTGAAGTCGTTGCCCTTGAGCGCGCCCTTGTCGGCCGTCGTGTAGGCGAGGTAGCACACGCCGAACATGATCACCTCGCGGATGCCGAACGGGATGTGGAACGTGCCCTTGAGGTCGAGAATCGTACCCTTCATCGCTGGGATGATGTTCGGGTCGATGAAGACCGACGCGATCACGACGGCGAGCCACGCGAAGTTCTTCGTGCCCTGGATCTCGATCTTCGACCCGCCGGTCGTGCCTTCGGTCGTCTGCTCGGCGGGCGTCTTGTTGCGCATGTCGAACGCGTAGAAGACGGCCAGAAGGATGAGGATGGTCGGCAGCCAGACGTACCAGATCTGCGTCACCGTCCAGAAGAAGGGCACGCCACGCAGGAAGCCGAGGAAGAGCGGCGGGTCGCCGATGGGCGTGAGCGCGCCGCCCACGTTGGAGACGATGAAGATGAAGAAGATGATGTGGTACGGCTTGATGCGGCCCTTGTTGAGGCGCATGTAGGGCCGGATGAGCAGCATCGACGCGCCCGTGGTGCCGATCACGTTCGAGATCACCGCGCCGACGAAGAGCAGCGCCGCGTTGGCCTTCGGCGTGCCCGCGAAGTCAGTCTTGATCAGGATGCCGCCCGAGGCGATGAAGAGGCTCGCCAGGAGCGCGATGAAGGAGAAATACTCCTCCGCCGCGTGGATGAGCGGCAGCGTGTCGCCCTGGACCAGGAAGTAGGCCATCACCAGCGTGCCCAGCGCGACGGCGTACTTCGGGTAGTGGTGGTGCCAGTGGTGCGGGAAGAAGATCGGCCCGGTGGCGATCAGCAGCAGCAGCGCCGCAAACGGGATGCAGAGCCAGATCGGCGGTGGTGGCCCGTGCCCGTGGCCGCCGCCATGGTCGTCGCCATGCGCACCGCCGTGAGCCTCGTCGCCGTGGTGCTCGTCATCGCCATGACCGTCATCGTGGTGTTCATCGCCCGCGTGCTCGTCGCCCCCATGATGCTCCTCGCCGTCACTGTGGTCGCCCTCGGCGTGGGTCGCGTCCGCGTGCGTAGTATCGGCATCGACCTGCTCTACTTCCGCGCTATCGGTAGCCTGCGCGTACACAACGGCGGCGGGCCCGAAGGCGAGCACCGCAAGCACGAGGCACACGCGCACGAACGCGGCGGCAGAAGGCAGGGGAGCGACTCGCATGAGACAGGAGGCGTGGACGGTGGGGGAGCGTGACTGGCGACGGTCCAATCTAGCCGAGACGATGCACAAATCGAAGCGCTAGGGCCGCCCCTCCGCGAGGTCCTCCACGGTCGGTGATTCTCCTGTCGGTTCAACGGGCCAGGGCAGCACCGCGCCCTCGAACGGGACGCCGCTCTGCGTCGCGGCGACCTCCGCGGTCTCCACCAGCGCCGCCTTCGAGGCCGTCACCTCCAGCAGATCGACCACCGCCGCCTCACTCTGGTTCAGGAACGGCATCGGTCCCATCCCGAGCCACACCATCCCAATGGCGAGCGGCAGCACGAGGGCGAGTTCGCCGAACGACAGGTCGCGCGTACCCTCGGCTTCGGTCTTGGCCGGACCGAAGAACGTCTTGTAGGCCATCCAGAGGAGATACACGGCGGCGAAGATGACACCACTCGTCGCCACGCCCACCACGACCGGGCCGATGAGCGTGCTCTTGAACGCGCCGAGCAGGATCAGGAACTCGCCCACGAAGCCGTTTAGCCCCGGCAGCCCCGACGAGGCGAACACGGCGAGCATCGTGAAGAACGTCAGCGCCGGGAGCGTCTTCGCGACGCCGCCGAGTTGGTCGAGGTCGTAGGTGCCACGACGACGATAGAGGAAGCCCGCGAGCAGGAAGAGCGCGCCCGTCGAGAGCGCGTGGTTGGTCATCTGGATGAGCGCGCCCTGCACAGCCTCCGTCGTGAACGCGAACAGGCCGAGGACGATGAACCCGAGGTGGCTCACCGACGAGTAGGCGATCAGCCCCTTGACGTCCTTCTGCGCATACGCCACAAGCGCCGCCCACACGATGCCGATGGCGGCCAGCACACCGATGGTCGGCGCGAGCGCCATCGCGGCGTTGGGGAACATCGGCACGACGAAGCGGAGCAGCCCGTAGGTGCCCATCTTGCCCATCACGGCGGCGAGGAGCACCGTCGCGGCGAGTGGCGCGGCGCGGTAGGCCCCCGGCAGCCACGAGTGTAGCGGGAACAGCGGCGCCTTGATGAGGAACGCCAGCCCAAAGAGCACGAAGAGGATCGTCTGCGCCTCGGCCGGGACGGCGAAGCGGAGCAGGTCGTAGTAGTCCGTCGTGAAGACGCCGCCGTTGACGACGTTGCCCGCCGCGTAGCCCATCCAGAGCACCCCGACGAGCATCAGCAGCGACCCGACGAGCGTGTAGATCACAAACTTGAGCGCGGCCCGTCCGCTCTCTTGCTCCTTCGTGTCCCGACCCCAGATGGCGATGAGGAAGTACATCGGGATGAGCACGACCTCGAAGAAGACGTAGAACAGGAAGAGGTCGAACGCGCAGAAGACGCCGAGCAGGCCCGTCTGCAGGAGGAGCATCAGCGCGAAGAAGCCCTTCTGCCCGCCATACGCCGTGTCATCGCCCGCATCGTCGCGCAGTCCGCCCCAGGCCGCCCCGACGGCGATCGGTCCGAGGAGCGCCACGAGCAGGACGAGCAGCACGTTGAGCCCGTCGATCCCGACGAAGTAGGTCACGTCGGTGCCCGGCAGCCACGCGCCGGAACGCTCGGCCATCTGCGGCAGCGCCTCCGTGACGGCGTTCGGATCAAAGCCGAGATACAGCATCGCCGCGAGCGCGAGCGTGCCGAGCGTCGCCGCGAGCGCGATCACGCGCGCCAGCGCCTTCGGCATTAGCAGCACCAGCACCGCCGCCAGCGCCGGCAAGAAGATGGTCAGGGAGACGAGCATAGGAGAGTGAGGCGGTGTCGCAGTGAAGCAGTGAGGCGGTGGGAGGCGTTCACTGCCTCACCGCGACACCGCCGCACCGCGCAACTCTTAAAGCAGAAGCATCAGCGCGATGACGAGGAGGACGCCGGCGACGAGGACGGCGGCGTAGGTCTGGGCGATGCCGTTCTGGAAGCGCGCGAGGAAGCCGCCGAAGCCGCGCACGCCCTGCGCGCCGCCCTCCACGAGGCCACGGTCGACCACCGACTCGTCGAGCGGCTTCAGGCCGCCGCGCGCCAGCCGGTCGACGCCGCCCGTGACCACGGTGCGGTAGAGATCGTCGATGCCCCACTTGGCTGCGAACACGCCGTAGAGGCCGCCGAGGCGCTGCTTCATCGTGGCGTCGGCGTTGAGGCCGCGCGTGTAGAACCGCCACGCGAACGCTACGCCGATGAGGGCAATGGCCGCACCGAGAGCTAGCAGGCCCCATTCGAGTGGGAGCGAGGCGTGGTACTCGGTCTTGAGCTCCGCGACCGGCCCGACGTGGTCGCCGTGCCCGGCGAGCCAGTCGTGCAGCACGTTGGGTATCCCGAACTGCTTCGTGAACGCGAGCGGGACGCCGAGCCAGCCGACGACCACCGACCCGATGGCGAGCACCCACAGGGGGAGCGTCATCGTCGCGGGCGACTCGTGCGGCTTCACGGTGTCGGCCTCGGGCCAGCGTGGCTCGCCCTCAAACGTGAGCATGTAGGCGCGCGTCATGTAGAACGCCGTCAGGAGTGCTGTCACGAGGCCGACGCCCCACACGGCGAGGTAGAGCGGTGTGCCGTCCATGCCCGCCTCGAAGACCTTGAACAGGATCTCGTCCTTCGAGAAGTAGCCCGATAACAGCGGAATCCCGGCGATGGCGAGCGTCGCGATCAAGAACGTCCAGCGGGTTGAGGGCATGTACTTCTTGAGTCCGCCCATCGTGCGCATGTCCTGCGCGTCGAACAGCGCGGGCTTCGTGCCGTGGTGCTCCAGGTCGTGCTCGACCTCGTGCATCGCGTGGATCACAGAGCCGGAACCGAGGAAGAGGCAGGCCTTGAAGAAGGCGTGCGTGAAGACGTGGAAGATGGCCGCCACGAAGGCGCCCGCGCCCGCCGCCATGAACATGTAGCCGAGCTGCGAGACGGTCGAGTAGGCGAGCACCTTCTTGATGTCCGTCTGCACCATCGCAATCGTCGCGGCGAGGATGGCGGTCAGGCCGCCGACCACGCAGACGACGAGCATCATCG
This sequence comes from Bacteroidota bacterium, assembly GCA_039208155.1. Lineage (GTDB taxonomy): Bacteria > Bacteroidota > Rhodothermia > Rhodothermales > Rubricoccaceae > JBCBEX01. The sequence goes on from JBCCRG010000168.1 coordinate 5,046, forward strand.
TCGGGGCGAGCAGGACCAGTTCAGAGAGGCGCGCGAGGAGGTAGAGCCCCGCCGTGACCATCGTGGCAGCGTGGATGAGCGCGGAGACGGGCGTCGGCCCGGCCATGGCGTCGGGGAGCCAGGTGAAGAGCGGGATCTGCGCGCTCTTGCCCGTCGCACCGATGAAGAGCAGCAGCACCGCGATTGCCGCCGTGCCGTCCGCCGCGAGCGCCGCCAGCACGTCCGGGTTCAGCAGCGTCGCGAAGTCAAGCCCGAAGCCCTCGCCGGTGATCGCGACCACACGCTGGAAGAGCAAGAACATGCCCAGCAAAAACGCGGCGTCGCCGATGCGGTTGACGATGAACGCCTTGTTGGCCGCGAGCACCTTCTTACCGTCCTCGTACCAGAACCCGATCAGGAGGTACGAACACAGCCCGACGCCCTCCCAGCCGAGGAAAAGCACCACCAGGTTCTCCGCCAGCACCAGGTTGAGCATGGCGAAGATGAACAGGTTGAGATACGCGAAGAAGCGCCAGTACCCGGCGTCGTCCTTCATGTATCCCATCGAGTAGACGTGGATGAGCGCGCCGATGCCGGTCACGACGAGCGTCATCAGGAGCGACAGTTCGTCCACGCGGTAGGCGAAGTCCACGGCGAGGTCGCCCGTGTGCAACCACTCGTAGAAGCTCACCACGCTGGCCTCCTCGAAGCCGAGGAAGAGCATCACCGCCACGCCGAACGGCAGCGCCACCGCCGCCGTCGCCAGCCCGCCGATGAGCGTCTTCTGCTCGCGCCAGGCGGGCATGAACAGGCCCAGCAGGCCGCTGAACGCCGCCATCAGCAGCGGCGGCAGCAAGATCAGTTGGAGCGAGAGGTGCATGGGCGTTGGTCCTTTGTCCTTCGTCCTTTGTCATTGGTAGGCGGTCGCATAGGGCTTCCCCAAAGGACCAAGGACCAATGACGAGGGACCCGAGGCCTCAGCCTCGGAAAAGGTTGATCTCGTCGATGTTGACGGTGAGCTTGTTGCGGAAGAGCGCGATCACGATGGCCAGCCCGACGGCGGCCTCGGCGGCGGCCACGCTCATCACGAAGAACACCAAGAGCTGTCCGTCTACGTTTAGGTAGGCCTGGCTGAACGCCACGAGCGTCAGGTTGACCGCGTTGAGCATCAGCTCGACCGAGAGGAACACCACGATGGCGTTGCGCTTGAGCAGCACGCCGAGCACGCCCAGCCCAAAGAGGACCGCCGAGAGCGCGAGATACCAGACGAGAGGCAGGGTCATGAGGGGTGGTCTATGGTTGACGGTCGATGGTGGATGGTGAGGGGAGCTGGGTCCGAACCTTCACCACATACCATGAACCATTCACCATCAACTAGGCAAAGCGCTTCTTCGCCAGCAGCACCGCGCCGATGGTGGCGGCGAGCAGCAGCAGGCCGATGATCTGGAGGTGGTAGGCGTAGTCGGTGAGGAGCACCTGCCCAAGCGCGGCGGCGGACGCGTTGGCGGCCGCAGCTTCGGGCGACACGGCCTCTGGGGCCGGGCCGAAGCGTGTCGCGACGAGGGCGAGCACCTGGGCCACCACAGCGGCACCGAGCCCGAACGCGACGCCCTGCTTCCAACTGAACGCCCGCAGCGACGGCATCGCGTCGAGGTTCAGGAGCATGATCACGAACAGGAACAGCACCATGATCGCGCCCGCGTAGACCAGAATCTGGATGACGCCGATGAACGCCGCGTTGAGCGTCAGGTAGAGGCACGCGATCGAGAACATCGTCACGACCACCGAGAGCGCGGCGTGGATCGGGCTGCGCGTGACGAGCAGGCCCAGGCCGCCCAGCACGGCGAGGACCGCGAACAGGAAAAACAGAAAGGCGTCGAGCATCGTGGGGTCGGGCGAGCCGAGCCGAGGGGGAACGGCCAGACAGGCGAGCTTCGGCGTCGTGCGGGCAACCGGCCCCGGCTAAGCGGTTTCATACGCCGAAACCATCAGACCAAGGTAGCGCCCTCACGTGTACCCGGACAACCGCGCCCCTCTCACTGGCTCGACCTCCGCCGATTGTTCAACCGAGCCAGCCGGTGCCGGCAGCGCCGTGCCCACAACAGCGCGCCGCCCCGACGGATCGGAGCGGCGCGTAGGGCAGCGGCTATGCGAATAGCGTCGTTCTAGCGCACGACCGTCATGCGGCGCGTGACCATGTAGCGCCCGCTGGTGAGGCGGTAGACGTAGACCCCGCTCGCCAGGTCGGCCGTCTCGAACGGCACCTCGTGGTAGCCCGCCTCGCGGACGCCCTCGGTGAGCGTGGCGAGGCGGCGTCCGGTGAGGTCGAACACCTCCAGGCGCACCTCCTGCGGCGTGTCCACGGCGAAGCGGATGCGCGTCGAGGCCAGCGCCGGGTTGGGATAGTTGCCGAGGAGCTGGACGCTGTGGACCTGCTCCGCCCCCAGCGTGCTCGACTGCACGGGCGCGCTGTCGCCGATGCCGGTGCCGAAGAGCCGTCGCTCGGGCAGCACGGCGTAGCCGATGGTCTCGGTGCCGTGCGCCGTGCCTGCGCCATCCGAATCCTCCTCGGCGAGGC
>JBCCRG010000169.1:0-7569 GCA_039208155.1 Bacteroidota bacterium
CCATGCGGGATGCCGCCGGGATGCAGCGTGAAGCTTGCCCGCTCGATGCCCTTGCGGCTCATGAAGTCGCCCTCCGCGTAGAAGAGCACCTCGTCTGAGTCGATGTTCGAGTGGTTGTATGGGGCAGGGATCGAGAGCGGGTGGTAGTCGAAGAGACGCGGCACGAACGAGCACACGACGAAGTTGTGCGCCTCGAACATCTGGTGCACCGGCGGCGGCTGATGGATGCGCCCCGTGATCGGCTCGAAGTCGTGGATCGAGATCGCGTAGGGGTACATGTAGCCATCCCAGCCGACCACGTCGAACGGGTGGTAGCGGTAGACGAACGGGTGCAGCTTGCCGTGCTTCTTGATCTTGACGGTGAACTCGCCCTCGGCATCAATAGTGTTGAGTTCGGTAGGCGGGCGGTAGTCGCGCTCGCAGTACGGGCTGTGCTCCAGAAGCTGCCCGAAATGGTTGCGGTAGCGCTTAGGCGGCCGGAACTGCGTCGGGGCCTCGATGACGAGCAACCGGGGTTGGACGTCGCCGGTGAACACCCACCGGTGTGTGAGCGTGCGCGGCACGTGGACGTAGTCGCCCTGCCGGAATTCGACCGTGCCGAGGACCGTCTCCAGGCGTCCTTCGCCGTCGTGGACGTAGACGAGTTCGTCGCAGGAGGCGTTCTTGTAGAACTCGGCCTCCCCCATCGACTCCGTCGGGAGGCAGAGTGCGAGGTCAACGTCGGCGTTGCCCATCACGTAGCGGCGGCCCGTGAGCCAGTCGCCACCCGGCTGCACGTCGGCCCCCTTGAAGTGGCGATGGCGCAGGAAGTCCTGCTCGACGTACTCGACACCGTAGGGCTCGGGCTGCAGCACGCGGTCCACGAGCGTCGGCGGATGCAGGTGGTAGGCGATGGACTGGATGCCGGAGAAACCCTCCGCCCCGATCACTTCTTCCGTGTAGAGCGCGCCGTCAGGCCGCCGAAATTGCGTGTGCCGCTTGGGCGGGACCTCGCCGAGACGAACGTAGAACGCCATGATGGATTTGAGATTGATGGTGTTGGACTTGCGACTGAAAACGCGTATGGAAACCTAGGACCGATTGTACATCATTGATTTCCAATCGAGAATCGTAAATCTCCAATCGCAAATCACAAATTTCCCCGTCGTTCTTGCTCGCGCTCGATGGCTTCGAAGAGCGCCTTGAAGTTGCCCTCGCCGAAGGTGCGCGCGCCGCGTCGCTGGATGATCTCGTAGAACACGGTCGGGCGGTCCTGGACGGGCTTCGTAAAGATCTGCAAGAGGTAGCCATCCGGGTCGCGATCGACGAGGATGCCGAGCTCGGCGAGCGCGTCCACCGGCTCATCGATCGTACCGACGCGATCCTGGAGCGTGTCGTAGTAGGTCGTTGGCACCGTCAGGAAGTCGACACCGCGGCTGCGCAGCGCGGTCACGGTCGCGAGGATATCGTCGGTCGCGAGTGCGACGTGCTGGACGCCCGCGCCGTGGTAGAACTCGAGGTACTCGTCGATCTGGCTCTTGCGGCGGCCTTCGGCAGGCTCGTTGATCGGGAATTTGATCCGCTCGTTGCCGTTGGCCATCACCTTCGACATCAGCGACGAGTACTCGGTCGAGATATCCTGGTCGGTGAACGCGATGATGTTGCGGAAGCCCATCGTCTCGGCGTAGTACGCCACGTAGCGATTCATGTCGCCGAGGTGGACGTTGCCGACGCAGTGGTCCACATACTTTAGACCGACCGGCTCGGGCTGCCAGAAGGGGTTATCGTAAGGCTCGAAGCCCGGCAGGAAGAGGCCGGTGTAGTTCGAGCGCTCCACGAAGGTGTGGATCGTGTCGCCGTACGTCTCGATGGCGGCCACCACGACCTCACCGTGGTCGTCCGTGAGTACCTCGGGTTCGCGAGCTGGCCGGGCTCCGCGCTTGGTGGACTCGGCGAACGCGCGCCGCGCGTCGGGCACCCAGAGCGCCAGGTCGCGCACGCCGTCGCCGTGGCGGCGCACGTGCTCGGCAACGAACCCGTCGGGGCCCAGGGGCGCGGTGAGCACGAAGCGCACCTTGTTCTGCTGGAGGAGGTAGCTGACGCGATCACGCACGCCGGTCTCGGGACCGCGATAGCCGGTGATGCGGAAGCCGAACGCCGACGCGTAGAAGTGGGCGGCTTGCTTCGCGTTGCCAACGAAAAACTCGACGTAGTCCGTGCCGTTGATCGGCATGAAGTCGTCGGCAGCCGTGTTCTGCGCGGTAGGGTCGGCCGCGGGGAGGGTCTGAGTAGCCATGGAGAGAGGGAACGTGTGAGGTGCCGAAAGCGCTTCCGAAAGCTACGCGTTCTTGTTCGTGGACTCAACACGGAACGCTTTGCGCTAGTATGAAGGTATGCAGAGCCCGCTCAGGCTCTCCCCCACCCGATGCCTCAATTCGAGTTCGATCCCGCCGAAACCAACGCGCCCGTCCAGCTCATCCGTGGTCGCGACGCCGCCGATGCCGCTCGGCGCGTGCTCGCCGTCCCTGTGGATACCATCGCGATCACAGCACCGGACGAGGAAGGCTGGCAGACCGTCACTGAGGATGAAGCTGTAGCAGGGCGACTGCGCCTCCACCAACGCATGCGCTTCCGACGCGACTAGAGCGCTGACTTTGAGCTTGCAGGACAGGCTACACGTCGAAGAACTTCCGCTTGAGCGTCTCGGTGACGCGGTCCGGGAGCACCTCAGCGGCCCAGGCTCCAGCGCGGTCGGCAAGCCGCCCCACCGTCTGGCGCGGCGACGGGGACGGCGAGGCCAGCGCGGCCGCGATTACGTCGGCGACGACCGTGGGCGGCGGACCGGTCCGCTCGCCTTCGAGTGTCACGTCGAGCGCGCGAGTGAGGGCGTCGCGGTAGTGCGAGTCGTCGGTGTGGGCGGCGGTGAAGCGGCGGGCGCTCCCGAAGCCCGTTCGGATGTCGCCCGGCTCGACGAGGGCGACGGGAATGTCGAACGCGGCCAGTTCGAGGCGGAGCGCCTGGGCCCAGCCTGCGAGCGCAAACTTGCTGGCGGAATACGCCCCCTGGAACGGCAGCCCGATGCGGCCCGCTATCGACCCGACAAAGACGAGGTGGGCGCGGACTCCATCGACTGGCTCTTGGGCACGGAACGCAGGCAGCGTGGCCCGCACGAGGCGATGTGGCCCGAGCAGGTGCGTGTCGAGCTGCGCCTGGAGCTCAGCGTCCGTCGTCTCCTCAAGCGGCCCCACGAGCGACCAGCCTGCGTTGCTAACAACGGCGTCGAGGCGGGGCGTCTGGTCGAGGACCCACGCCACGCCTACCTCCACCGACGCCGCTTGGTCGACGTTCATCGGGAGCATCGTGAGGCCGTCGCGGACTTCGCCGAAGGCGGCCGTGCGGCTGGTGCCGAAGACGCGCCAGCCGTCGCGCGCGAGACGGTGCGCGGTCGCCAGGCCGATGCCCGAGGACGCACCTGTGACAAGAGCAGACTTGTTCATGGGACGCACGAATCCCTGCGAGGCGGGACGAGGAGGAGCACACAAATGGGGATAGCTCATAGTGTACGTACTCCTTCCACCCCAGTGCTGGACGACACGATACTGGGATTCGTACCGCGCTGCTCCTGCTTGCTCCCAGACTTCGCAGAGATGCGCCCTGAACGACGCTTGGGCTCCCCTGCCAGTGTGCAGGAGAGCCCGAGCAGCTTAGGCTCATTCGCGTTGAACCGAGGGTCAGCCGTAGCGCTGGAACCAGTCGCTTGCGCTGACCTGGTGCCCGTCCCGGTCGATCACCGACACGGTCGAGGTCCCTCCATGGCCTCGCACTCGAATGCGGTCGCCGTCAAAGCTGGTGAAGCTCATCGCCATCGGCTCATTGTAGAGCGCAGCCTGCTCCTCCAAAATCGAGACGGTGAGGCGCTCGCCTTGTCGGATTGAAGCGAAGTAGTCCGTGTAGTAGTGGACGCCAGCCATGTTGCGGCCGACGGAGATGTTGGCCGCCAGCTTGTCGAGTTCGCCCTGGAGGGTGAGTGGCGGCGCGTTCTGGACGACACGCAGCGTAGCACCGCCTCCTCGGTAGATATTGCCGAAGCCATAAAGAGCACCGCTAGGGGCGTCGCTCGGCGCAAGCGGCCAGGGCAACTCGTCGACGCCATTCTCCTGGTACATCTCGAAGAACGCCTTCAGAACCGTGACACAGGCCCCAGCCACAGTAGCGTGCCCAGCGCCGTAGGACGGGTGGGTAGGCGATCCCTCGGGGAAGGCCATCGGGAGGAGGTAATTCTCGGCATCGTTGATGACAGGGAGCGCGCTCGTGTGGCCATCGGGGATACGGCTCTTGGCATCCGGCGTCGCGTTCATCGCCGCGACGGCGGTAAGAATGGCCGCGGGGATCTTGCTGCGTAGCACCGCGAGAGCTGACCGGAGCGCGTCGTTGGGGATACGGCTCGGATCGTGCTCGTACAGCGTCAGCAGCGCTGCGGCCACCTCAGGGCGTAACCGGCGATGGTGGAACCACTTCTGGCGCCACACCAGCTTGAGCGCGCGCGACGACACCTCGGCCACGAGCGCGAGCACGTGCGGCCCGCCATAGCTCGCGAAGGCACTCCGTGTCCGGCTGTTCGACTCCGGCATGCCTCGGTCGAACGTGAACGGGGCACCGCCAGCCAACATCAGATTGCATGCGACGTGGTAGGCCTGGTAGAGGGCATCGAAATGGACGTAGGTGGCGATGTCGCGCGGCGTGGTGAGGAACATGCGCCGGTTCTGCATGACGTCGAGCCCCCCGAACTGCACGCCGTTTTGGGCGTCGAGCCACGACGCCCATGTCTGCAACCAGTCCACACCGGGCACGGCGACGACACTACGCTGGTCGATGAAACCGGTCCCGTAGAAGACGTAGCCATCATCGACCTCGATGTCGGCCCGCCTGCAGGGGCCAGGTCTTCTCTCAGGCGCGCCCGGGTCGATTACGCCAGGGAACTCGTTTCCAACGAGCATAAACTGCGAGAGCCACGGTCCGGCCTGCGAACCCGGCGTCGAGCCGCGGAAGAGGTCGCCCGCGCTGGCGAGGTTGCGGCGGCGTGAGCCGATAGCCTCGTGGTTGGTGTACCCCTGGAACCACGGCATACTCGCAAGCTCAGAAGCTAGGGCCGCAGCTCCACCGTGCCCAGCGGCGATGTCGTCGAACGAGACGTCACGCAGCAGAGCCATCGCGTAGACCTCAGCGAGTTCGGCGGCGAATTCATCCGACGAAAGGGTCGGAGCCGCGTCCACGGCGAGCGCCCCCGCGTCTGCTCCCTGGAGATCGTAGACGTGACCGGTGAGCGGGCTCGTGAGCCTGCGCCGCCCCTCGCCCTGGTCCACCGTATAGCGCGGATAGGCCGCCTCAGGGAAGTTGTCGCCGACGGGCAGGCCTTCGATGCGCCGGACGTCCTGGTTGTGGAGCGCGTCCACAAACTCGCGGTAGGCTGCCGGGTCTACGAATCCGTTGGCGTCGTGCGGAAGGCTTTTGTGATAGCTGCCGCCGAAGGACTCGCCGTAGAGCAGCTCTTCGCCGTTGGCGGCGGCTCGGCTGGTGCCTCGGTCCGTCGCGCGGTCGGTTGCGCGGCGACGTGCCTCGCGCGCTTCGGCAGCGCGCGGTTCCTGATCTGGGATGGGAGAGCTAAGTGTGCCACTCATCGTTGCTACCCGAGTTGGTTACCGTAGGCCTCACACTGAGACCTTGTGCGCCTTAGACAAGCCATTCTACCCACACGTAACCCTCAAATAAATAAATTATTTTTGAGCCCAACCCGATCTCTTTTGCGCTTTTGGGCGCGAAGACAAGCACAGCCGCTTTCGTCGCTCCGCTAGTCGAAATGATCGAGGCACATTGCACGTAGTTTGCCAGCGTCAGGCCGCGGCCTGTCCATCTTGCTTCTAGACATGCACCTTCGGCTATCCCTACCCTATGCCGATTCCCGCCCTCGCCGATCGTAGCGCTGAAGTCGTCTTTCGTGGCTTCGAGAGCTACCGCCGCCGCTACCGCGTGCTGACACGCCGCGCCCGCGAGCGCTTTGAGGCCTGCGACTGGGCGGGCATGGGCAAGGACGCCACCGAGCGCCTCGACCTCTACAAGCGCACCGTCGCTGCCGTCGAGTACGACCTTCGCAACACGCTTCGGGAGGACATCGAGAACCACTACCTCTGGGCCAACATGCACGGGGCGTTCGCCCAGCGCAACGCCCAGCGCGACGACTGGGAGCTCGGCGAGACGTTCTTCAACTCGATCACCCGCCGCATCTTCGACACGGTCGGCGTGGACGAGCAGATCGAGTTCGTCGCGAGCGATATCAAGACACCGCCGCCTGGGCCGGTCGTCCGCGTCTTCGAGGGCGTTGGGTCGGTGCCAGATCTGTTCGCGTCGATCCTAGAGGCCTACGCGTTCGAGGTCCCGTATCGCGATAGGCGTGCCGATGCCGAGGCGCTCGCTGCGCGCCTCAAGGCGCACCTCCGCCAGAAGGACGCCGTGGGCCACGTGGACCGCGTCGAGTTGATCGAGTCGGTCTTCTTCCGTGACCGCCGCGCCTACCTGGTCGGGCGCGTCTACTGCGGGGCCTACACCTCGCCCGTGGCGATTGCCCTGGCCAACGACGGCAGCGCCATCTTCGTGGACGCCTTCCTCCTCACCGAGGACGCCGTCTCGATCCTGTTCTCCTTCACGCGGTCCTACTTCCTCGTCGTCGCTGACCGGCCCTACGACCTCGTCCGCTTCCTGAAAGGGCTCCTACCGCGCAAACGCGTGGCGGAGCTCTACATCGCGCTCGGGTTCAACAAGCACGGCAAGACGGAGCTCTATCGCGACCTCCTGCGGCATCTTGCCCAGGCCGAGCCGGGTGACCCGAATGACTGCTTCGTCCGCGCGCCTGGCCAGCGTGGCATGGTGATGACCGTCTTCACGATGCCGAGCTATGACTACGTCTTCAAGCTCATCAAGGACCGCTTCGACCCGCCGAAGACCGTCACGCACCAGGGTGTCAAGGACGCCTACGCGCTCGTCTTCCGCCGCGAGCGGGCGGGCCGCCTCGTGGACGCCCAGGCGTTCGAGCATCTCGAGTTCGACCGCGCCCGCTTCGACCCGACGCTGCTCGACGAACTCCTCGACGAGGCTGGACATATCGTGTCGCTGGACGGCGACCGCGTGCGGATCGGGCTTACGTACACCGAACGCCGCGTTACGCCGCTCGACCTCTACGTCCGCCGTGCCCTTGACGAGAACGACGCGCGCTTTTCCATCGCGGACGCCGAGATGGCCGTGATCGACTACGGCTGGTGCATCAAGGACCTTGCAAAAACGGGCATCTTCCCCGGCGACCTCCTGCTGAAGAACTTCGGGGTCACCCGCCATGGCCGCGTCGTCTTCTACGACTACGACGAGCTCGAACTGATGGGCACCGTCAACTTCCGCAAGAAGCCCGTGCCGCGCACGTTGGAGCAGGAGATGGCGTCCGAACCGTGGTATTCCGTAGGCGAGCATGATGTCTTTCCCGAAGAGTTGATCTTCGGACTCGGGTTGGTCGAGCCGCTGCGCCGTACTTTTTTGGCGGAGCAC
>JBCCRG010000170.1:0-7485 GCA_039208155.1 Bacteroidota bacterium
CCGGAGACGTGGACGCGGGCCTGCGGGAAGCGCTGCACGAGCACCGGCAGCGCGCCGAGGTGGTCGTGGTGCGCGTGCGTCACGATGACGTGCTCCACAGGTCGTCCGTCGAGGAGCTTGAACGAGGGCAGGGCGCGGAAGCCGTCTTCCTCGGGATCCATCCCCGCATCCAGGACGATGCCCGTGTCGGCGAGCTCGAGGTAGTGGCACGAAGCCCCGATGACGTCGTCGTCGCCGAGGTTGAGGTAGCGGACGCGGAGCGAGGCCGGCAGGTCGGCAGGCGGCACAGCGTCAGCAGGATCGGTCGTAGAAGTCGGTTGCATTCGGCCTGCAACCGAGGGACGCGGCAGGCGGTTTCAGTCGAGTCGGTCCACGCGCCATATCGGGGCCCTCCGTGCGGCCTCTGCATCCGAACGTTTCCAGAAGCGCAGCCTGAACGCGCGCCGATTTCGCCCTTTCGTCCCCCGTCTTCGTCAGCGTCGCTTCTTGCGCTTCCAGTCGATCACGAGGCCGTCCATGAAGAGGTGGCTGAAGTAGCCGACGACGGCCGCGCCGTAGAACGGGAGCCCAGCCAGCGGGCGCTCTGGAAAGTGCAGCCACGGCAGGATCACCAGTGGCGACGGGAGGAGCAGCATCGCCCAGTAGGTGTGCGTCCAGCCACGGTGCTTGCTCAGGATCGGCAGCAGCGCGAAGAGGCCGAGGTAGGCCGCCTGCTCGAAGCGTCCCGTGAGGATCAGCACCACGTCGGCGATGAAAAAGATCGAGTAGAAGAGGTTTTGCCCCTTTGAGTTGGTGTCCACGTCGGGCCAGAGGCCGAACATCACGCATAGCGCGAAGAGCGCGAGCGGGTAGGCGAGGAGCTCGATCTCGGTGAAGCGCTCGTAGGCCTGGTCCACCGAGAAGGCGAACGCCAGCGCAGCGAAGTAGACCGCGAAGAAGACGATGGCACCGGAGAGGTGCCCCTTGTAGTCGGCCACAGGCGGGGAGGCAGGAAGACGGCGGGACGGCAGAAGGTAGGGGGGAAGCTCCGCTCACGGTATGACACAGACGTGACATCGCCAGGATGGTATGCTTGGGGAGACGCTGTCCTCACCTACCTCTCTCACGCCATGCCTGCTACCACCCTCTCCGTCGAGGACTTCCTCGCGACGCTTCCTGACGACCGCCGCACTGCGCTCAATGCGGTCCGCGCCACGGTTCACGGCCGGCTCCCGGAAGGCGTCGAGGAGGCGATGCAGGGCACGATGATCGCCTACCAGGTGCCACTCGCGACCTACCCGGACACGTACAACGGCAAGCCCCTCATGATGGCGGCGCTCGCCTCGCAGAAGCGCCACATGGCCGTCTACCTCATGGGCATCTACGCCGACGAGGCCACCCGCGACGACTTCGAAGCGGCCTACCGCGCAACCGGCAAGCGCTTCGACTGCGGCAAATCGTGCGTCCGCTTCCGCACGCTCGACGACCTCCCGCTCGATGTGGTCGGCGATGCCGTAGCGGCCGTGGACGTGCCGACGTTCATCGCGCGCTACGAAGCCGCGCGCAAGCGCTAGCCGGGCAGTTTGGCGTCGCTCGGATTGGCTGCTAATTTCGCCGCCTGTTTCTCCGAGTTCGACTCACGATCCGATGGCGACCGATCCGATGGCGACGGGCCCCGCAACACCTGACGCCTCCCCCCCTGATGCCGACGCACCCGACACGCCTGCGTCGGAGGCGCTGGCTGACGATATGGCTCCTCCCACGAAGCGCTCTTTCTTTCAGGAGTTGCTCCGCCGCCGCGTGCTGCAGGTGCTCGGTGGCTATGCTGCGTCGTGCGCCTCGGCCGTGCTCTTCTTCAACTTCCTCACGAGCCGCTATGCCCTCTCGCCCTACCTCGTGGACATCCTCCTCTGGGGACTGATCCTGATGGTGCCCACGGTAGCGCTGCTCGCCTACCGCCACGGGGCGCCGGGGCCGCAGCACTGGACGCCGTTCCATCTCGGCAGCGTCGTCGTCAACATCGTTGTGGCGGTGGGCGTGCTCACGTTCGCGTTCTGGGGCAAGCCGCTCAGCGCCACGACCACGACCATCACGATGGAAGGGTCTGACGGGGAGATGATCGAGCGGATCGTGGCCAATGAGGGGCACCGAAAGCGGCTGCTGCTCTTCCCCTTCGAGAACGCCACCGGCGACGCGGAGCGCGACTGGATCGCAACGGCCGTCCCCACGCTGCTGCAGGCCGACCTGATCCAGGACCCCTTCTTTCGCGTCATCCTCGGCCACCGCGTCAACGAGCGACTGGCACGGGCTGGCTTCGCTGACGGACGCGGCGTGCCGCTCGCGCTGCAGCGCCGGATCGCGCAGGAGGTGTCGTACGGGCACATCGTGACGGGCACGGTTCGGACAGAGGGGACGGGCTACGCCCTCGCCCTCGACCTGGTGGACACCGAGACGGGCCGCACGCAAGCATCACACGCGTTCACCGGCGCGACGCTCGCCGACCTCGCCGATGCCGCCACGGTGGCACTCAAGACGGACCTCAACCTCCCCGCGATACACATCGAGGCGACCGAGGACTTGCCTGCGGCTGAGGTAATGACGGCGTCGGTCGAGGCGCTGGAAGCGTACGCGCAGGGTCTCGATGCGCGCTACCTGCGCCAGCAGCCCGCCTTCGCCCGGGAGCGACTGATCGCCGCCACCGAGCTCGACCCCACGTTTGCGCGGGCGCACCTCGAACTCGCGGGGATGTACTTCTCCGACCAGGACCAGGCCCCCGGCCTCGAAGCGCTCCGCGCCGCCCAGCGTCACGACTACCGCCTCTCCGAGCCACAGCGCTACGCCGTCAAGGCGCAGCGACTCTTCTTCGAGGGACAGCCGGACCAGGCCAGCGAGGCCATCGAGCAGTGGATCGCGCTCTACCCGGACGACTCAGACGCGTACAGCAACCGCGCGCAGTTCCGTCAGCTCCAGCTGAACTACGCGGGCATGGTCGAGGACTACGAGCGCGTGCTCGCCCTCGACCCCACTGCGGTCGGCCTCTACCTCACGATCGGCGACCTCTACCGTAACCAGATTGGAGACTTCGAGAAAGCGCTCGACGCCTACCGCGCGTTCCTACGCGAGGGCAACGAGCCGGATGTGGCCTACCGGCGGATCGGGCTGGCCCACGAGAACGCCGGACAGCTCGACAGCGCGCTCGTCGTGTACGACCAAGCCATCGCGGCCGACCCGGAGAACCTCATTACGCTTTACAACCAGGCGCAGGTGCAGGCCAAGCTCGGCCGCTTCGACGAGGCGGAGGCGGGCCTCGCTGCGATGCTAAGCCGCGCCCGCACCGACCGGGAGCGCGTGAGTGCCAACAACGGCCTCGCCGATATCCTCCAGAGGCAAGGTCGCTATCCCGAAGCGCTCGACGCGCACCGAGCCGCCTGGGACGCCTCGCGCAGCTACGGCAACGAGAACGCCATCCTCGTGACTCAGGCATTCGAGGCCATCGGGTATGCCGAAGCTGGCATGGAGGCCGAGGCCGAACAGTTGCTCGCCGACGCCCAGGCTTCGCCAGCCTACGAGGCACCCAGCTTCTACCGCGCGAACGTGGCCCTCAGCGCAGCGCTCGTGGCTGCGCTGCAAGGCGAAGCTGACGAGGCGCGCAATCTCGTGGAAGCAGCCCAGGAGGTCGTCGACACCTACAACATCGAGCAGGCGCGGCCCCTGCTCGGCTTCTTCCGCGCCGAGATCGATGCCGCGCAAGGCGACTATGCCGCTGCTGTCGAGCCAATCGCCGTCTTTGTCGAGAGTCAACCTCCAAGCGCTGACTTTTCGGTGCGCTTCGGGAACGTGCTCGCGGGCGCAGGCCGGACCGACGAGGCGCGGGCACAGTACGAGGCCACGCTGGCCCTCGTCCCCGTACATGCCGAAGCGCGGCTAGGCCTGGCGAAGCTTGCCATCGCTGAGGGCGCCATCGAGGAAGCCCAGCAGCACCTCGACGCCGCGCTCGCGATCTGGGCCGAGGCTCCCGACTCGTTCCCACTTGTGGTCGAAGCTCGGGCGCTCCGCGCTGAGCTCGTCGCATAAGAAAAGCCGCCCAGGCAGCACCCGGACGGCTTTACAAGTGTAGCCTCTAACGACGCTTACCGGCGCGGCTTACCGTCCTCGAACGGCCCGAAGAGCGGCCGACCCTGCGAGTCGGATAGCAGTTCGGGATAAGCCTGCCGGACCTCCTCACGCTTGGCCGGGTCGAGCTCGAAGGCGCGGCGCAGCGAATCGATGGCGTCCTCGCGGCGGTCGAGCGTGAAGAGGAGCCGGGCGCGGCGGAAGAGCGCGTCGGCCGAGCGGGCGTCGAGCGCGAGCGCGCGGTCGTAGGACGTGAGCGCCTGCGCGTAGGCCCCGGCGTCGTACTGCGTATCGGCGAGGTCGAGCCAGGCGTCGGCGTTCGTCGGCTCCAGTTCCACGACGCGGGCGTAGGAGCGAAGCGAGTCGGTGAGCCGCCCGGCATTGTACTCGGTGTCGGCGCGGGCTTGCCAGAACTCGCCCGCCTCGGGGCGCAGATCGAGGGCCTTGCCGAAGCACACGAGCGCCTCGTCGTGCCGGCGCTCCGCGTCGAGGCAGCAGCCGAGCCCGTACCACGCGTCCGCGTAGAGCGGATCGACCTGCACGGCGCGCTCCAGATACTCGACGGCCGTAGGAAGCTGGTTCAGGTCTTCATAGGCAAGCCCGATGTTGTAGTACGTCGCGGCATCGCCGTCCTCGTACTCCAGCACCTTCAGGTACGCCTCGATGGCCTCGGCCGGGCGGCTGAGGTTGGCGAGGGCGTTACCCTTGTTGTACCACGCGCTCGCGAAGTCGTCACGGATGGCGAGGGCGAACTCGTAGGACTCGACTGCATCGGCGTAGCGCGCGAGCTGGTTCAGCACGATGCCGCGGTTGTACCAGGCGTTCTCCGAGTACGGCTCTAGGTCGATCTGCTTGTCGTAGGCCGCGATGGCGTCGTCGAAGCGGCCGAGTTGGTCGTGGCAGTAGCCGAGTTCGTACCACACCTCGGGATGGCTGGGCGCGAGATCGGCGCACTCGCCGAGGACACCGATGGCCTGGGCATAGTCGCCTTTCTTTTCGAGGGCGATGCCGAGGTTGAAAAGCGCATCCTCGTTGAGCGGATCGAGGTCAAGGACGGCGTGGTAGGCGTCGAGCGCCTCGTCGAGCCGGTCGAGCGTGTCGAGCGTGATGCCGCGGTTGATGAGTGTCTCGGCGTCGGCTGGGTTGAGCGAGAGCGCGCGGGCGTAGGCGTCGAGCGCTTCCGTGTGACGCTCCAGGTGGTTGAGGAGTACCCCGCGCCGCAGCCACCCGTCCGACGAGTACGGTTGCGCGTCGAGCAGCCGGTCGATCACTTCGAGCGCGTCCTCCAGACGCCCTTCCTCGAAATAGAACGTGGCGATGTCTTCGAGCGTCTCGGAGTCGTAGAAGCCAAGGCTACCGGTGCGACGTCCTTCCTCGTAAGCCTCGACGAGTTGGCGCAGCGCGTCGCCGCTTGTGGGATCGTCGTAGTCACCAAACTCGAAATCGAACATGCTCGGGCGAACCGGATGGGTGGCAGGTGGGAAGAACGATCCCGCAGGGGGCGGAGGCTCTGCGACGCGCGCGGTGAGGTCCGCCGCGCAGAGAATACGGCGACAGGGCGGTCAGTTCAACCGTTTTAAGGACGGCTTAACCGTGCGGGGGTGGCGATTCGGCGGCAAAAGAGGTGCCAAGCAGAGCAAACCCTACTGGGACAGTCTGGGGTCCCGTCAGGCACAACGCGCGTGATACGAAGCGAGACCTGGATGTTTCCATGAGTAATCGGTGCGCCTGCGGCACGCGGATGTGAGCGCAGCAGGGCGACGATGGCCGCCCCGCCGACGTCGTGCGTAACATCTCCGCATCCACTGACACTTTTGCTGTCAGCCCTCCGATCTGACCTCACCGCGCTCACCTCATGTTTCTAAGCTTTGAGGGCCTCGACGGCTCTGGCAAGACCACGCAGGTGCGGCTCCTGGAAGACCACCTCCGACGCCAAGGTCATACGGTCTTGCGCGTGCGCGAGCCAGGGGGTACGGAGGTGTCGGAGCACATCCGGACGCTGCTCCTCGACCCTGATCTCCACATCGTTCCGTTTGCAGAGCTGCTGCTGTTCTCAGCGGCGCGTGCCCAGCTCGTCGCGCAGAAGCTCCGTCCCGCGCTCGACGCAGGAACGGTCGTCCTCGCAGACCGCTTCTTCGACTCGACGCTTGCCTACCAGGGTGCTGGGCGCGGGCTTGCTGACCCGGCGTGGCTGCGTGGCTTTCAGGACCAGGTCGTGGGCGGCCTCGTGCCCGACCGGACGTACTACTTTGACGCACCGCTGGACGTGCTCGCGGTGCGTCGCAACGATCGCGAGCCGGACCGGATGGAAGGCTCCGACGAGGCGTTCTTCGAGCGGGTCCGTACCGCCTACCTCGCGCTCGCAGACGCGGAGCCCGACCGCATTCGCGTGCTGGACGCGACCCAGTCGGTCGAGACGCTGCACACCACGCTGCTCACCGACCTCGCCGCACTCGACCAGGCAGGAACCGCATCCGGGCACTCCGGTTGAGGCTGACCGACTCCCGACGCTCTGCTGCCATGCCGACCTCTACGCCGCCCGCGCCTGCCTCTACGCTCAAACCCGCGTCCGTTCAGACGCAGACCGAGGAGGTGCATCGTCTCTTCAGTGTCTACCTGAAGGAGCGCGGCCTCCGGCAAACCGCCGAGCGCTTCGCGATCCTCGATGAGATCTACTCCGAGGCGGGCCACTTCGACGCCGACGAGCTCTTCATCCGCCTCAAGGAGAAGCGCATCCGCGTCAGCCGCGCGACGGTCTACAACACGCTCGAACTGCTCCTCGACTGCGACCTCGTGGTGAAGCACCAGTTCGGCAAGGCGCAGGCGAAGTACGAGCGCGCCTACGCCTACTGGCAGCACGACCACCTGATCTGCGTCGACTGCGGCGAGGTGCTGGAGTTCTGCGATCCCCGCCTCCACAGCATCAAGGAGACAATGGCGGAGATCTTCGAGTTCGACATCACGCACCACGCACTGCACATGTACGGCCACTGCCGCCGCGAGACGTGCGCGAGCCGAGAAAAGGCAGACGCGGAAGCGTAATGGTCTGTCCAACTAGCTGTAAGCCGCTCGCTAGAGTGGTTTGACTTACAGGACAGCTACTACTTTGATCTCCGGTCCGATTGCCGCCAGCTCTTCGCGCTGACTATCAGTGATGAGAGCGTCTGCGAGCACAAGGGACTTCAATCCGGCGATCTGCGCTAAAAGGCTAAGCGCGCTCATGGAAAGGCACTCTGCCCGCAGCGCGATTTGGTCGACTCCAACCAACCCTGCGAGTCGCTCAGCCTGGCTATCGTCGATGTCAGCTTCCAGCAGTGTGACCGCGAGGATCTCCTCTTCCCAGACGTAGCCACCTCCGATCGACTCGACCCACGCGAGGATTCGCTCGTTCTC
>JBCCRG010000171.1:0-7461 GCA_039208155.1 Bacteroidota bacterium
GCGCGCAGCCTGCGTGGGCTGCCGTGCCTGCGCTCGCCCGAGGGCGCGTGTGTGGGCTCGATCCGGACCTCGTCGTGCGTCCGGGGCCGCGTCTTACTGAAGGTATTGACGCGTTGGCCGCGTGCATCGCGGGAGAAGAGGGCGCACGGTACTAGCGCACCCTCGCAGGGGCCACAACGCAAAAAGCCCCGATTCCGAGCTAGAATCGAGGCTTGTGCGTGAGCGGGAAACCGGACTCGAACCGGCGACCTTCTGCATGGCAAGCAGATGCTCTACCAACTGAGCTATTCCCGCGAAGGGCAACCAATGTACGTGCCCGGCGGCCCGGCTGTCAATGACAGAGGGGGCTCCGCGCAGTGAACATTCTGTGCGCCAGCGTGCGGGTGCGAAGCCGCGGCCTCTCGCCGTTCGCTAGATTCTGACCGACCGTACTACCAGCCCACACCGCCATGCGTCGTCTGTTTCCCGTCCTGCTGCCAGCGCTCTTCCTCGCTGCCGGGTGCAGCCGCACCGTCCCTGTCACCATCGAGCGCATCGAGGTAGAGCATGGGCCCAACATGAGCGTCACGACGCAGTCCGACGCCGTACTGGAGACGTCCATTGTGCCCGAGGTGGAGGCGTTCGCTGTGAGTGCGCCGGGCGACCTCGCGGCGATGTCGGACGCTGAGGTACAGGCGGCGGCGCAGGACTTGCTCGACCGCTACCATAACGCCGCGTCTGCGTCAGCCGCGACCGAGGCACCCGCGCGCACTGCCGCTCCTGCCGAGGTCGTCGCGCAGGCCCGCGCCTTCCTCGCCGAGCGCGACCGACTCACGCCGCTTCAGGTGGAGCAACTCGACGCCATCCTGCACCAGGCGCCCCCGGATTCGCAGTAGGCTCCACGCTAACGATCTGTCGCATCGCCGTCGAGGACGCGTAGGCAAATCACACGCATCGCAACGTTCGTGGTAAGCAGATGGGCAAAAGTGTTGCGGTGTGGCCGTGAGGCGGTGAGGCCGCGCCGCCGTGTGACCATGTCGCTCCGCTAGCCGCTTTTCAGACAGCCGTGACCTCGAAGACCCGTGTCTGTGACTTCGCACTGCTCCCTTCCTGCTTATACTACACTTGAGCCCTCATTTTAGGCTCATTTCCTTCGCTCATCCCCCCTCAACTCACGTTTACGAGGTATCCCCATGGGTCTGCTCGACTTCCTGAAAAACACCGGCGAAAAGCTCTTCGGCAAGGACAACCCGGAGCCGGGAGACATCCAGAAGATGCTCAACGACGACCTCCCCGGCGTCGAGATCTCCGGCGTCATGATCAACGACGGCACCGTCTCCCTGCACGGCACCGCCGACTCCTACTCGACCAAGAACAAGGCCGTCCTCATGGCGGGCAACGTCAAGGGCATCGAGAAGGTCAACGACGATGGCCTGAAGGTGGACACGGGCGAGCCCGTCGCGCCGCCGGAGCCCGAGGTGGAGTACTACACCATCCAGTCAGGCGACTCGCTCTCGAAGATCGCCAAGGCCAAGTACGGCGACGCGATGAAGTACCCCACCATCTTCGAGGCCAACCGCGAGGTCATCAAGGACCCCGACAAGATCTACCCCGGCCAGAAGATCGTCCTCCCGAAGCTGTAGACGAGTTGGTTGGTTGATGGTACATGGTTGTTGGTAGAAACCATCAACTACCCACCATTAACCATACACCAGTCAATACATCTTCTCCAGCCGCTCCCGCTCGCTCAGCGTCGGGGGCGGCTTTTTTATCCAGTAGCTCGCCGCGTCCGGGTCCGGTTGCGTGAGGATGGGGCTCTCGGAGAACGTGCGCCGCGCCCAGCCGATGGGGAGGATGCCCAGCACGAACACGAGCGTGAGCAGGATGCGCGAGACGACGGCCCCGAGCAGGAGGGCAAGCAGCATCCAGGCCTGGTAGACGGGCCGCAGCAGCATCGGCGCGAGCTGTCCCAGCACGACGAGCGCACCGCCGATGCTCGTCAGCGTCACGACGGCAGGCGTCCACGTCCACCCGCGCCGCCACGCCACGAACGCGGCGATGCCCAGCACGACGGCGCCCACGACGCGCCCGAACGAGCGCAGGGTCGCACGGCTCAGGTCGAGTTCGCGCCACTCGGCGAGCAGGGCACGGAGAATGGCCATCGCTCGCTGCGGCTACTCGGCGCTCGCCACGTTGTCGCTCAGCGGCAGCCCAGCCTCTGAGCCCATCACTGTCGCGATGGAGCCGACGAGGTCGCGCCAGGCGCGCGTGCCCCACGACTGCCGGTGGATGCGCGCAATCTCGGCTTGGCGGACGCGGTACGGCGTCGGGTTCTCCTCGGCGAGGTCCGCGAGTTGGTCCTTGATCGTC
Organism: Bacteroidota bacterium; assembly: GCA_039208155.1. Classification (GTDB taxonomy): domain Bacteria; phylum Bacteroidota; class Rhodothermia; order Rhodothermales; family Rubricoccaceae; genus JBCBEX01. The sequence goes on from JBCCRG010000171.1 coordinate 2,350, forward strand.
CGCAGCCGCGCGAAGTTGGACTCCGTGAAACCGAACGCGCCGATATCGGCCACGAGGCGGTCGTAGGCGTCGTCGAGCGGCGTGCGCTCGGCCGGGTCGAAGGTGAACGCGTTGCGGTCGAAGACGAATGTGGCGGCAGGGTCGAGGAGGCTGGAGCCGGTGCGGGTGAGCACCTCCGTGGCGCCAAGCGGGAGGAAGAAGTGGACCGGGGCCTCGCCGACAGTCGCGGACAGGCGGAGGTCGCCGCGAGCGGGCACGGCGCCGTCCTCCGACGAGGGCAGCGCGATGTGCGGGTTGATGGCGCGGAAGCGCTCGTACGGGGACGAGAGGTCGGCGACGATGCTCCAGTCGAGGCGGTCGGCGTGGGTCTCCAGCGTCGCGAGGAGCGCCGAAAGCGTGGTCGTCGCCCCGGCGCGAAGCTGCACCTGCTCCGCTTCGAGCGTCTGCGTCGGGTCGATGAGGTCGTGCTCCGTGGCCCGGAGCGAGCCGTAGGCCTGGAGCACGTAGGCGCGCGAGTGGTTGCCGAAGCTCGACTGGCGCTTGACGCGCTCGAAGCCGTCGGTCACGCCCCACATGTAGGCATCGACAACGGATTTGTGGTCGAGCGAGCGCCCGGCCTGCGATTGCATGTAGGCCTGGTAGAGCCGGAAGATGTTACCCGGCCCCGTGTGGTAGGCCGAGATGCCGGGGATCTCGTGGCCGACGGCGTTCACATAGCCACGCATGAAGACGAACGCAGGCTCCAGCGTCAGCAGCGGATGGTGCTCCTCGCGCACCTCGACGCGGCCTTCACCCGCCGAGAGCGTGTAGCGCCGCACGTCGAAGCGGCGGAGCACGTCGGGCATCATCTGGTAGCGCGACCGCGCCCCCGCGGGGGAGACGAGGCGGTCCTGGTTGAACGTCTCGACCGTGCCGATCTCGGTGGCGAGCAGGCTGAGGCCCAGCTGCTCCGCGAGGCGGATCTCGTACTGGATCGTGCTCAGCTCGCGCTCGCGGGCTTCGCCGACCTGGTTGGCGTAGCCCCAACGAATCTTGACCTCCTCGCGTGGGATACCGCGCCGGGTGTACTTCTCCACGAGCCGCCGCGTCTCGCTCCGCCGCAGTTGGTTGATGCGGTCCCAGTTGGCCCAGCCGCGCTCCTCGTAGGCCGTGCGCTCGGACACGAGTTCGTGCACTTCCAGCGTGGCGTTGGTACGGCCGTCGAACACGCGGATCGAGAAGTTGTCGTCTTGCCCCTGGCGCTTCTCGTAAAGGTCGAGCAGCGCGCGGAAATCCCGGATGGAGCTCGGCAGGCGCGCAAACGACGAGTCCGCCGGGTCGGCCAGGAAGACCTCAGCGGCGACGGCTGGGTACATCCGGTCGGGGTGCTGCGCAAGCCCGCTGAAGGTGTACGGACTGTCCGGGTCGAACCCGACCACAGGCAGTGGCGCCGCCACGTCAGAGGCTTCGGTGCCCGCCTGGTTGGCGATAGCCGCGGTAAGGTCGAACGAACCGACGTGGAGCGCGACGGCGCTCATCCCGAGCATGAGGCCCATGACGACGAGCGTGAGCGGGAGGCGTATGCTCGAACCGGGGGTCGCGCGCACGGGCGCGTCGGACGAGGAGGCCGGAGACGACGGGTCGGAAGACGGAGGGAGGTCGTGCTGAGGCATCGGGAGTAGATAGGAGAAGGGCAGCCGGTTGGTCGGGGAGAGCCATCCTGCGCAGGAAAGCTACGCGAATCCTCCACGAACAGTGCGGGCAAAATCAATGCCGTGTACCGAAAAAACAGACAGTCGCAGCACACGCGTTGGCACCGGGCCGATGCGACGGCACCCCATCGCGAAACGTTCCGACGGGAAGCAAACGCTGCCCTGGCCCGAACTCGTGCGCGGGGTTCGCCGGACTGCACTCCGGGCTAGGCAGAGAGCGCTACGGCACGCCCGACGAGGTGCCGGAACAGCGGAAGGCCGTCCTCGCCCATGCGCTCGGGGTGATACTGCACGCCCAACAGCCGCCCGTCCGCGCTCTCGATGGCCTCGATCACGCCATCGGGGGCGTGGCCCGTCGCAATAAGCCCGTCACCGACCGTGGCGAGGGCCTGCAGGTGGCGCGTGTTGACCGTCAGCGTGGCACCGAGCAGCGCGGCCATCCGCGAGCCGGGCACGTGCGCGACCGTGTGGTTCGTACCGCCTCGCTTTGTGCTGTGGGCATCCGTGCTGGGGCGCTGTCGCTGCACGTCGGCGTAGATCGTCCCGCCGTGCAGGGCGTTGATGAGCTGCATCCCATAGCAGATCCCCAGCACCGGCTTTCCGCTAGCGAGGAAATGCGCCAGCAGCGCGCGGTCGGCTGCCCACCGGATCGGGTGCGTAGGGTCGATGTCGGGCGGGAGCGTTGGGTGCGCGTCGTCGGTCACGAGCCCTTCGGCCACGGCCGGGCCGCCCGTGACGACGAGGCCGTCGAGGCGCGCGGTCAGGACCTCGGCCATCGCCTCCACGTCGCAGCCCATGGGGACGAGCACGGGCAGCCCACCGGCGGCTTCGACGGCGCGGACGTAGGCGAGGTCGAGGCGCTGTTCGCCCTCGTTGAGCGACGTAGTGATGCCGATGAGCGGGCGCATGTGGGAAGTGCGTGTAGGTCAAACGAGGACAGCGGAGGCGCGAAAGCTAGCGCTGGAAGCGCTGACAGATGAAATCAACGTAATGGAAGCGGTTGCCGCGACGCGATGCGGGATCAGTCGGGGAGACGGCCCCGGTTTCAGCGCCACGGCTCGGGGTGCCCCGCGCGTCTACCGAGCCTTTGTTCCACCCTCGGTGTTTGTATGAACACGATCCAGTACACCCTCACTCAACTCATCCAGGAGGTCGCGGAGCGGACCCGCCGGTTCCGCCTCGCAGGTCTCCCCACCGTCTTCGCCATGCTGCCCGAGCAGACGTACGACGCGCAGACGCACGACCCTGCCCCGGAAGCCGACGCATGAGCGAACACGACGCCCGTCCCATTCCCATGGCGGGCGTGTAGCTTGGACGGCCCTCGTCCAACCGCCCCACGCTCGTCATGGCTGCTCCCATCCGCCCGCTCCACCTCTACGCCCTCGACGCCGAACTCGAAGCGCTCGAAACCGAACTCCTCGACGCGGGCGGGGAGGTGGACGACGAGACCGAGGCGCGGCACAACGCGCTCCTCGACGCCCGCGACGACAAGATCGAGGCGTACATCGCCGTGATCCGCCGCCTGGAAACCTCGACCGACGCGGTCGCGGCCGAGCGCAAGCGGCTGCAGGACGCCGAGCGCGCGCTCAAGCGCTCGGCGCAGCGCATGAAGGACCGCCTCCTCGACTCCATGCAGCGGCGCGGCGAGACGCAGCAGCAGACCCGCCTCGGCACGGTGCGCGTCCAGCAGGCGTCGCGCCGGGCCGTCGAACTCCGCGTCGATACCGAAGACCTGCCGCCGCGTTTCCTAAAGGTGCGCCCGCCCGAGGCCGACCTCACCGCACTCCGAGACGCCCTGGGCGAGGGCGACGAGGAAGCCGAGGGACTCGCTGAACTGGCCCCCGCAACGAGCTACGTGCGGATTTACTGAGCGGGGTTGTTGGCCGGTGGTGAATGGTTCTTGGTAGCAGCCTGTACCATCCACCAACAACCATTAACCACCCACTTCCTCCATCACGTCCGTTTGCAGCGTGTAGGCCGGAATCGCGCGCTCGATGCCCTTGAGCTGGTAGGCTTCCTCGCCGGAGTAGGGGAAGGTGTCCTTCGTGAGCGCGTAGACGGGGAACGACACGAGCGCCTGGCCGGGCGTGCAGGCCCCTTCGAGGCGGGCGGCGAGGTTGACGCCCTGCCCGATGGCGGTGTACTCCACGAGGTCGTCCGAGCCGAAGTTGCCGACCATGACCTCAGCCTGGTTGACGCCGACGCGGAGGTCGAGCGTGTGGGGGAGGCCCTCGTCGGCCCAGGTGGCGCGGAGGGCGCGGAAGCGGTGCTGCATCGCGGCGGCGCAGCGGACGGCCTGCCGCGCTTGCTCGTCGGGCGGCATCTGGTCGGCAGCCCCGAAGAGCGCCATGATGCCGTCGCCCATGAACTTGTCGAGCGTGCCGCCGTGGCCCTCGATGAGCGCGACCATCTCGGTCAGGTAGTCGTTCAGGAGCCGCGTCACGACGGCCGGGTCCGTCACGTCGGAGAAGCGGGTGAAGCCTTTCAGGTCGGAGAAGAGCACCGTCACGCGCTTGCGCTCGTTGGCGACGGCCACATCGTCGTCGGCGGTGAGGATGCGGTCCACGACCTTCTTGGAGAAGAACTTCCGCAGCCGCGAGCCGCGCACGATCTCGGCGAGCTGCTCGCGCACGCGCTCTTCCAGCCGCTCGTTGAGAACGCGCAACTCGCCCGCCTGGCCTTCGATGACGAATTTCTGTTCCTCCACGCGCGACTTTTCCTCGGCCAACTCGCGTGTGCGCTCGGTCACGATCTGCTCCAGGTGCTCGGCGCGACGGCGGAGCTGCTGCGTGCGGAGGGAGAAGCCGCCGTACATCGCGCCCACGAGCGCGAGAACGCAGAGGCCGAGAAACCACGTTGTCTGGTAGAAGAACGGCTCCAGCGTGAGCGTGACGCGGGCCTCGGCCTCGTTCCAGACGCCGTCGTTGTTAGCGGCTTGGACGCGGAACGTGTACGTGCCCGGGCGGAGGTCGGTGTAGAACGCCTGCCGCCGGGCGACGGGCTCGCTCCACGCGTCGTCACGACCGTCGAGGCGGTAGCGGAAGCGCACCGCGTCGGGTGCGAAGAAGGAGAGCGCGGCGTAGTCGAACTCGAACTCGCGGCGGCCGGGCGGCAGCGTGAGCGAGCCGTCGCGCGCATCGCCGAGCGACTGGGCCTCGCCGTCAATGAGGATGCGGTAGACCGCGACGGGCGGTGCCGTGGCGTTCACCGGCAGCGCAAGGGGATCGAACGTCACGACCCCGTCGATGGTGGGGAACCAGAGCGCTCCGTCGCGTGCGTGGAGCGCGGTGGGGCCGACGCCGCCCGTGCCCTCGGCGGCCCGTGCGCCGTCCTCCGTCCCGAGCACGACGGGGTCGAGGTGGACCGCGCCGTCTGGCACAGCGAGGGCGCTGATCGGAAGACGGTAGAGGCCTCGCTCGGA
>JBCCRG010000172.1:0-7444 GCA_039208155.1 Bacteroidota bacterium
CGCATCGCGTTCACGGGCCCGCTGAGCGCCCCGGGCTACTACCGCGAGTGCATCGCCGAGGCGCTGCTGCGGCACCTCCCGCGCTGGCGTATCGCCCGTCCGCAGGCCGAGCCCGTGGAAGGTGCCCTTCGCCTCGCACGCCGCCTTGCCCCCGACGATGCGCAGGTCGTGGCGGAGGAGTAGCCCCGCTCGTGCGTAGACTGCGGGCCCGTTCGTCTGCGCTCCCCCGCCATGCCTGCCCCGCTCCGCTCGTTCGTCGAGGTCCCACCCGGTTCCGACTTCCCGCTCGACAACCTGCCGTACGGCGTCTTTGCGCCCCCCTCAAGCAGCCAGCCTCGTGTGGGCGTTGCCCTCGGCGATGTCGTGGTGGACCTCGCTGTGCTGGAGGACGCGGGACTCTTCGAGGACCTGCCACTCGGCAACGAGGGGTCGGTGTTTGACGCCGCCTCGCTGAATCGATTTCTCGCGCTCGGACGCCCGTCGTGGGACGCCGTTCGCGTGCGGCTCCAGCACCTCCTCTCGGCCGAGACCTCCGCGCTTCGCGACGATAGCGACCTCCGCACCCGCGCCTTCCATCAGCAACGCGACGTGACGCTACACCTGCCGATGGAGGTTGGCGACTACACGGACTTCTACGCCTCGCGCGAGCACGCCACCAACGTCGGGACGATGTTTCGCGGCGCGGAGAACGCGTTGCAACCCAACTGGAAGCACCTCCCCGTCGGCTACCACGGCCGCGCTAGCTCCATCGTCGTGAGCGGCACCGACATCCGACGGCCTACCGGCCAGCGTCGTCCCGAATCGGAGGGCCACGCACCAGGCTTCGGACCGAGCCACCAACTGGACTTCGAACTCGAACTCGGCGTTGTGATCGGGGGCGGCAACACGCTCGGCGCGCCCATCGCCATCGAGGACGCGGCGGAGCACATCTTCGGGCTCGTGCTCGTCAACGACTGGAGCGCGCGCGACATCCAGGCGTGGGAATACGTCCCGCTCGGTCCGTTCCTCGGGAAAAACTTCGCCACGACTGTCTCGCCGTGGGTCGTTCCGCTAGCCGCGCTGGAGCCGTTCCGCGTCGCCCCGCCCGCGCAGGACCCGGCACCCCTGCCTTATCTCCAAACCGATACAGCCTGGGCGTTCGACATCGCGCTGGAAGTCGCGCTCCAGACGCCAGCGATGGACGCGCCGCACGTCATCACGCGGACGAACGCGCGCGGGCTCTACTGGACGGCAGCGCAGTTCGTGGCGCACCACACCGTCGGTGGCTGCAACCTGCGTCCGGGCGACCTCCTCGCCTCAGGCACCGTTAGCGGAGAAGTACCTGAGAGCGCCGGCTGCCTCCTCGAACGGACGTGGCGCGGGACTCGACCGCTCACGCTCCCCAATGGCGAGACGCGCACGTTCCTCGACGACGGCGACCGCGTGACGTTGCGTGGTCACGCTGAGCGCGACGGATTGCGCATCGGCTTCGGCGAGGCGAGCGGGACGGTGCTGCCGGCGGCTGGCTAGAGCTCCTTCATCACAATTCTGGCGGGTTCGGCGTCACAGCAGGTGTTACGTGTTGCGTATTCCGTATCGGATCGAGGCCAGTGCGCAACACGCAATACGCAACACATTCGAGTAGACTCGTCAGACACCCTTTGAAGGAGCACTAACCCCTTTGGTGCTGCGTCATGCCGCCCATGACCTGCTGCATCACGCGGGCGCGGCCCCAGCGTGGGAGCAGCGCGAGGCTGCCCGAGAGCACCTTCGTTAGCAGGCCGGGGTAGACCGTGCCGCGCTTGCCGAGGCCGTCGAGCGTCGCGCGGGCGACTTGCGCCGGGTTGACCGTCGCGCCCATCTGCATATCGGCGACCTCGGCGAATTCGGTGGCAACCGGGCCGGGCGCGCTCGAAATCACATCCACGCCTGCGGAGGCGAGTTCGAGGTGGAGCCCTTCGGCGAGTGTCTGGATGAACGCCTTCGTCGCGGCGTAGTGCGCGGAGAACGGCGTGCCCTGAAAGCCAACGATGGAGCCGAAGAGCACGAGGCCGCCCCGCCCGCGCGTCGCAAAGCGCCGCCCGAAGTGATGCGCTTGCCGGACGACCGCCCGGCAGTTCACGTCGAGCATCGTCAGTTCAGGTCCGAGGTCGGCCTCCACGAAGCGCCCCGACGTGCCGAAGCCCGCCGCCGCGACGAGCAGCCCCACGTCGAGGTCAGCCGTGGCCGCTTCGATGGCGTCCAGGCCTTCAGGGGTCGCAAGATCTGCTGCGACAGCGCGGGCCTCGGTGCCGTGGCGCGCCGCAAGATCGTCGGCGAGCGTCTGGAGGCGGTCATCGCGCCGCGCGACCAGGACGAGCGACAAGCCACGCTGCGCGAGGTCGTCGGCGCACGCACGCCCGATCCCGGCCGAGGCACCGGTGACGACCGCCCAAGGGCCGTATGTCTGCTGGAAGTCCGTCATCACTTGACCTCGATGGCGAGGGTGAGCGTCTGGCCAGCAGCGAGGTCGAAGGCGGCCTCGTCGAAGCGCGGGGCGCGCATGTTCGGGCGGGCGCCGTTCGAGACGCCCCAGTCCTCCTTCGGGATGCCGAGGAAGTTGGTGTCCGTCTCGCCGTTTTCGTTGCGGTCGTGCGCGACCGCGATGGCGTAGGTGCCCGGTGCCACGCCCTCGAAGCGGCAGGTGACGCCTGCGGGATCGGCGGCATGGCCCTGCGTGCGTAGGGCGGCCTCGCGGTTCATCGGGAAGGCGTCGGCCTGGTCGAAGAGCGCGCAGCCGACCTCGCCTTCGTCGGAGGTGACGCCGGACACGGAGACGACGATGGTGCCCGTGGCAGCAGCGGGGTTCGTTGCCTCTTGCGCGTGAGCGAATAGCGACGAACTAGCGAGCACGGCCAAGAGCATCGCTGCATGGAGCGCGTAGCGAAGGAAGAGCGTCATGGCTATTGCTTGGTAGTGATTGATTGAGCGTGGAGGCGGTCCTCCGTGTTGAGCAAACCTTAGCGCGGCGGGGTGGGCTGTTGGAGCAGCCCCACCACGAAGTCGCCCGCGACCGTGAGCCCTACGGCGATCGTCGTAGAGATCCCGACTTCGCGCCAGTCGAGGCCGCCCGGCTCCCAGGCAGACTGGGCCATCGCGCCGCTGGTAGCGCCGAGCAGCAGCGGCACCGAAGGAATACGCTGGCCACTCGGAAGGCGCGCCGTCAAAGCCCCTAGGGCAGCGTAGGAGGCGCGGCGCAGGCGCGTCCCCTCAGGCAACACGGGCGCTCGCACATCGAGGCCGAGCAGCGCTGCGGACCCGTGCACGACCGAGGCGTCGATCACGAGACGGCCGCCGTACGAGAGCACGCGCGTGCCAAAGCCCTGGACCGAACTCGACCATTCGGGCGGCTCGTTCAGGACGTGGTCGTACGCCGCGAACACCGGGATAAGCACCAGCGTGGTCGTCCCGAAGGCCGCAACGCGGTAGTCCTGCCAGCGCTCCGCCGGGGTGGGTGCCTCCTGCGCCGCCGTGACAGGGGCAAGGAGGACGACGAGAGCGAGCAGGGCAGCGCGGATCATAGCAGTAAGCGGGGCAAGCCGAAGAGATACAGGGGGGGTAGGTGAGCAGGAAGGATAGACACGCAAGCGCTCAGGCCGAGACCGTCTCAGGCGTCAGCAGCCGGTAGAGCGCGGGGACGACGAGGAGCGTGAGCAGCGTCGAGACGGCCAGGCCGCCGATGATGACCCAGCCGAGCGGGCTCCAGAGATCCGAGTTGGTGAGCGTGAGCGGGAGCAGGCCGCCGATGGTGGTGAGCGTCGTGAGCAGGATCGGCGTGAAGCGCGTCCGCCCGGCCTCGGTGATGGCCTCCAGGACGGTGCGCCCGCGGGCCCGCAGCTGGTTGGCGTAGTCGACGAGGATGATCGAGTTGTTGACGACGATCCCGATCAGGCTCGTGAAGCCGATGAAGGCCGTGAAGCTGAAGGTGTAGCCCGTGATGAGGAGCGCCGGGAACGCGCCGATGACCGCCAGCGGGATCGCCACGACGATGATGAGCGGCTGCCGGAACGAGCGGAACTGGAGCACGAGCACCGCGAGTACGCCAAGGAGCGCCACGATGAGCGCCCCACCGAGGCTCGAAAAGCTCTCCTGCTGCGCCTCCAGCTTCCCGCCGTAGACGACGCGGTAGCCCGGCGGCAGCGCGAGCGCGTCGACCTGCTCCACGACATCCTGCGTGACGGCGATCTCGTTGTAGCCGCCCGCCACGTCCACGTCGGACGTCACGGTGACGGCCCGCGCGAGGTCCACGTGGTCGATGCGCGTCGGGACGGGCTCGAACTCGAGCGTGGCGACCTGCCGCAGCGGCACCGCGCCGCCGTGCATGGACGCGACGGCGATGCGGTCGAAGTCGTCCACGGTGGGGCGGCGGGGCTGGCCGTCGGCGGCGCTCGTGAGCGGGAGGCGGACGACGATGTCGTAGTCCTCCCCCTCGGCGTCGCGGAAGGTGCCGAGCGGCAGCCCGTTCATCGCGGCGAGCACGGTGCGGTCGACCTCCGCGATGGGCACGCCGAGCAACCCCGCCTTGTCGCGGTCGATGCGCACGGCGAGGTCGGTCTTCGGCTGCGCGAGCGGGTTGGTGACGTTCTGCGTCCCTTCCGTCCCGTCGAGGATGGCCGCCACCTCGCGGGCGAGCCGTTCGAGCGTGACGAGGTCGGGCCCGAGCACCTTCACGGCAATGGGGGCCTCTACGGGCGGGCCGTTCTCGAACACCTCGAAGTCGACGTCCATCCCCGCCATCGCGTCGAACGTGGGCCGCAGGTCGGCGACGAGCGGCTCGACCTGGCGCGCGTCGTGCGTCTCGACGAGGATCTGGGCGACGTTGGCCCGCTCCCGGCGCGGAATCACGTTGTAGTAGACGCGCGGGTTGTCGCGCCCGACGTTGGCGGTGAGCAGCTTGACCTCGTCGCGCCCGCGCAGCACCGCCTCGACGGCCTGCGTCGCGCGGTCGGTGTAGTCGAGGTTCGAACCCTCGGGCGTCTCGATGCTGACGAGGAACTGCGGCTTGCCCGCCTTCGGGAAAAGCGACACGCCGATCACGGGGAAGAGCGCCCCCGCACCGAGCAGCGCAAGAACGGCAATCGCCACGACCGTCCGAGGCCGTCGCAGCGCCCAGCCGAGCGTCCCGACGTAGGCCCGGTCGGAGACGACATCAAGGAGGCGTTGGAGGGGTGGTGGCTTTCTGAAGCTCTCCCCCTGGACAGGGGGAGTTGGAGGGGGTGGATCGTCGTAGCTCATCGTTTCGTTCGAGCCAGGCCCTTCGACCACCCCCGGCCCCTCCCCCGCGTCCGCGAGGGCAAGACTCTGTCCAGGAGGGGAGCTTTCTTGATTGCGGCTTCCAGATGCCCCGCGTAGCAGCCGACTCGCCAGCATCGGCGTCATCGCGAGCGAGATCGCCAGGGACGCGATGAGCGCGAACACGACCGTCAAGGGCAGCGAGCGGATGAAGTCGCCCGTGCCGCTCTGGATCGTGATGATGGGGACGAAGGCCAGCACGCTCGTCGCTGTCGCCGAGACAATGGGCATCGCCACCTCGCGCGTCCCGGCCACCGCTGCCTCGATGCGGCCGTAGCCCTCGCGGAGGTACCGCGCGACGTTCTCGGTGACCACAATCGCGTTGTCCACGAGCAGCCCGAGCGCGATCACGAGGCCGACGATCGAGATTTGCTGGATGCCGTAGTCGGCGAGGTCGAGCCAGTTGACCGCAATTAGAATCGACGACGGGATGGCGAGCATCACGATCACCGACGCCCGCAGCCCGAGCGCGAGCAGCACCACGAGGCCGACGAGGAGCACGCCCTGGAGCAGGCTCCCAAAGAACCCGCCCACGCGCTCGTCCACGCTCTCGGACTGGTTGAACGCCACGTTGAGCGCGATGTCGTCCGGCAGCGTCGGCGTGATCGCGGCGAGGGCAGCGTCGAGGCCCGCCTGCACGTCGAAGATGTTGGTGCCCTCGCGCTGCGTGATCGTGACGAAGGCGGCGCGCGTGCCGTTGTAGCGCCCGCGGTGCGTCTCGTCGGCGTAGGCGAGCGACACGGTGGCGAGGTCGCGGAGGTAGAGCACCTGCCCGCCCGCCACGCGTACGACGGTCTGCCCGATCTCGTCGAGGCTGTCGTAGTCGCCGGACGTCTGGATCGTGAAGCGCTTCGTGCCCGCGTCGACGGTGCCGCCGGGGAGGTTCTGCGCCTGGCCCTGGACGGCCTGCATCACCTCGCCGAGCGTCACGCCGCGCGCGCGCATTGCTTCGAGGTCGAGGCTGATGCGCACCTCGGGGTCGGGGATCGCCCACACGTGCGACGCCTGCACGCCGCCGACCTGCTCGAAGGCGTCTTCGAGGCGCTCGGCCTCGCGCTTGAGGCTGCGGTAGCTCGCCGTCTCGCTCGTGAGCGCGACCTGGAACGTGGTTGCGTCGGTGGGCGAGGTCTGGATGATATCGACCGCCGCGACGCCCGCCGGGAGCGTCGGGCGCACCTGCGCGACGGCCTGGATGACCTCGTCGTGCGTCTCGCCCGCGTCGGCGTATGCCTCGAACTCGGCCACGACGACGGCAAGGCCGTCCTGGATCGTCGTTTCGAGCTTCTTGAGGTCGTCGAGTTCGTAGATCGCCGTTTCGAGCGGGTCCACGACGAGGCTCTCGACGTCTTCGGGGTTCGCGCCGGGGAAGACCGCGATCACGCGCGAGGTGGCGATGTCGAACTGCGGGTCCTCCGAGCGCGGCATCGTGAGGAAGCTCTGCACGCCGAGCAGCGTGGCGAGGAGGACGAGGACGAGGGTGAACTGGTAGTTCTCAATCGCCAGCTTGGGGATGTTCATGGCTCTGGGAAGCGCGAGATGGGCGGTCTTGAGTTCTCCCCCTGGACAGGGGGAGTCAGAGGGGGTTGTCGTGCCGAGCACATAGGTTGCTCCATGGCACGACGCTCAACCACCCCTGTCCCCTCCTGTCCAGGAGGGGAACTCCTGATGCTGATCTGATTCTGGCTTGTTGTTCAGTTGGCCACGCGGACACGAGCGCCGTCGGCGAGGTAGGCCGCTCCGGTCGTGACCACGTGCGTGGCACCGTCGAGGCCCGCGCGCACGGCGAGGCGGTCGCCGGAGAGCGCGGCGACCTCGACGGTCTGCCGGACGGCGGCGTGCGTCCCGGCGCTGTCGGCCTGGGCGGGATCGACAGTGAAGACCGCGCCCGTCGTCCCGTCGCCCGCCACGAGCGCGTCGATGGGGATAACCGTGTAGCCCCCCTCCGCACTCGGGCGGACCTCGACCTCGGCGACGAAGCCCGCCCGGAAACGCTGGTCGGGGTCGGGCACCGCGACCTCGACCTCGAACGTCCCGGTCGCGGCATTGGCGGCGCTTGCGATCTCGGTCACGCGGCCCGCGAACGCCTCGCCCGGATACGCCCCGAAGCGCACGTCGGCGGCGTCGCCCTCGGCGA
>JBCCRG010000173.1:0-7440 GCA_039208155.1 Bacteroidota bacterium
CGGCATCTCGGCGGTGACCCTCACGGGCGACACCGCTCCTGCGTCGTTCGAGGGCACGGCCTACTTCGTCCCCGGCATGGAGGGCATGGGCGTGATGGCGCTCGCCAGCGCGCCGCTCGATGGCAGCAGCTGGGCGCACGAAGGCGCGCCGTTCTCCTACGTCGAGGTGGTCGCGTTCGACACCCCAACCGAGGGCACCATCGAGGTTGGGTCAGGCGCACGGGTGACGGTCTACCACTGGGACGACCACGACGCAGGCCCGGCGTTCTTCGCGATGGCCGACTCCGGGACGCTCACCCTTACCGATGTCAGCGCCGACGCCGTGACGGGCACCCTGTCCGCGGCACTCACGACCTACGACGACGAGGGCAACGCGTCCCCCGTCACCGTCGAGGCCATGTTCAGCGCCGTGCCTGGCAACGTGCCCTCGCCCTGACGGAGAGCTAGCCTTGGTCGGGGGTCTCCTGGCGTGGCGCCTCAAGCGCCTTCACGGTCGCGATGTAGGTCGGGACGTAGTTGCGCGTCTCGCGCGGGAGCGAGCCGTAGATATCCCAGAACGTCGCCGGGCGGCCCAGCCGTGCCGTAGCGCGCTTGGCGAGGCGCTCCACGAGGTACGGACCGCAGTTATAGCCCGCAAGGGCAAGCTGCCAGTCGCCGTCGAACATCTCAGAGAGGTCACGGAGGTGACGCGCCGCGGCGCGGGTCGACTTCTCCGGGCGGAAGCGGTCACGGTGGCTGAGGCCGTACATCCGGCCCGTACCCTTCATGAACTGCCAGAGCCCAGCAGCCCCCATCGGGCTGACCGCCTGCGGGTTGAGCGCGCTCTCGACCACAGCGAGGTACTTCAACTCGACCGGCACGCCCTCCTCGCGGAAGATGCGCTCGATCATCGGGAAGTAGCGCGCCCCACGCTCACGGATGCGGTCCTGGTAGTAGTTCTGCCGCTGCAGGTATGACGTCTGGCGCTCGATGCGCGGGGCGAAGGAGCCCGGTGCCGTCATCACGTTGGCGAGGAAGAGCGAACGGACGGTCTCGACATGCAGGTGGAGGTCGAGCGGGCCGCCCTCGGGGTTGAGCGAGGCAAGCGCGTCGGTGCGGAGGCGGCGAAAGTCGCCTGCCGAGAGGTCGAGCGCAGCCACGGCGCCGTGGTGGCGCTCGTAGGCGGCCTGCACGTCGAGGACGAGCAGGCGGGTGCGCGCGTCACGGAGGAGGTAGGGGTCGGCGGTGAGGGCCTGGGCGAGCCCGAGCGCGTCGGTGGCTAGCGTGGCGGCGTGCTCCGTGTCGCCGAGCGCCTCGGCGTCACCGATGGCATCGAGCAGACGGTCGGCCTCGACGAGTTGACGGGCCCACAGGGGGGCGTTGCCGTCGCGGCGTTCCCCGGGGCGCTCGTCCGGCGTAGGCTCGTCGGGGGCATACGCAGATGCGGCAGGGGCGACGAGCAGGAGCGGCGCGAGGCCGAGCGCGAGCAGCGCGGTCCGAAGGCCGCCGGAGCCGCGGAGGCCAGCGAAGAAAAGCATGGGAGGCGGGGTGGGATCAGAAACGGGGTGGGTCGCAGGGGGGGAGTGCGGCCCAGCAGCGCGCCCAAACGAGGTGCCTGCCGGAAAGAGCCCAACGCGTTGCGTTTTCGCGGGATGTGCATCCCTGGTTCACGCGTCGTCCGAGAAAGACGGTGCAACAAGGGACGGGTCGAAGAGAAACGACCGCCGCGAACATACGACGGCGGCCTCTATCTCCGCGCATCTACGTTGCAGCCTGCCGGTCCACGTGGAGCGACAGCACCTCCGACACGCCCTGGTGGTAGAGCGGACACAAGTGTGTGAAAGATTCGCAGGCGGGGGAAGATCGCATGGCCTTGCTCTACCTTGCGCCGGATTGCTAAGAAAGCGACGTACCCTCTGACCATCCACCTGAAATGAACGTCTTGTATCCACGCTCAATGCTCCTCGTTGCCGGACTTGCCCTGCTGGCCACCTTGTCAACGGCCCATGCGCAAGCACCCATCCCGGACGACTCCACGGCCATCCGTCCCATCGTGCTTGACCTACTCGAGCGCACCATGTTCGACTGGGTCGTGACGGACTTCGAGACGGCGCTGGTCGAGGAGTTCGCGGCGGAGGTGGACTCACTCCTAGAGGCAGACTCCTTGCTGGAAGCCGCACGCGCTGCCTTCGACAGAGACGCCTTCACGGAGACGGTCATTCGCTCGCTGACCAACGCACTGACCCTCGATGAAGCTCAGGCGCTGCAGGTGTGGATGGACCAGCCTGCGGTACGCCGTGCCCAGCGCGCCGACTCGGCCTACATCGTAGACCCCGCTTCGGACGCCAACCTCAACGCGTTCGGGCAGGCGCTCGGGCAAACGATCCCGATCGACACCACGCGGGCGCAACTCGCCTACTACATGGAGGACGTGACGCAGGGCGGAGCCTTGCTTGCTGATATCACCCTGCTCTTCCTAGAGGCCCTGATCCCAGACGCCGACCAGATGATCGAGTCGGAACGCGCCGAGACGCGCGCTGTCATGTTGCCCTCCATGACCGACTATTCGGTGCTCTCCACCTACTACATCTACCGGAATCTGACCGTTGAGGAAATGCGCGCCTACGCGCAGTCGATTGATACGCCCGAGGGGATAGCGTACTACCAGAACTATACGAATGCCCTCGGTCAGGCCATGCAGGCAAGCGCCCGGTCGATGCGGGAAGCGCTGCTGTCTGCTGCCCAAGATGCTGACGAGGACTGACAGGACAGACCTACTGAGCGAGCGGCGAAGCTATCCGCTGAACCTTCGCCAGGCCCTCGCGTAGCTTTTTGCTCTGCTCTGTCCACCCTCTCCCCAGCCGCATCATGGCAGGCTACCCCTTCGAAGCTATCGAACCGAAATGGCAGGCGTACTGGGACGCCCACGAGACGTACCGCACGCCCGGTCCCGGCGACCCTGGCTTCGACGCTACGAAGCCGAAGTACTACGTCCTCGACATGTTTCCCTACCCCTCGGGCGCGGGGCTGCACGTCGGCCACCCGGAGGGCTACACCGCCACCGACATCCTCGCGCGTGTGCGGCGGATGCAGGGCTTCAACGTGCTCCACCCCATCGGCTGGGACGCGTTCGGGCTGCCCGCCGAGCAGTATGCCATCAAGACGGGCACGCACCCGCGGCAGACGACTGAAGAGAACGTCGCGCGCTTCCGCGAGCAGCTGAAGTCGCTCGGCTTCTCGTACGACTGGTCCCGCGAGGTCGACACGACCGACCCGGACTACTACAAGTGGACGCAGTGGATCTTCCTCAAGCTCTACGAGCGCGGCCTCGCCTACCAGGCCGAGGTGCCCGTCAACTGGTGCCCCGAACTCGGCACCGTGCTGGCGAATGAGGAGGTCATCGACGGCAAGAGCGAGGTGGGCGGCTACCCGGTCATCCAGAAGCCGATGCGGCAGTGGATGCTCAAGATCACGGAATACGCCGACCGCCTGCTCGCGGACCTCGACGACCTCGACTGGCCCGAGCATATCAAGAAGATGCAGCGCGACTGGATCGGCAAGTCCGAGGGCGCGGAGGTCGACTTCCGCATCGCGGGCGCACCGGACAAGGTGCTGCGCGTCTACACGACCCGCCCCGACACGCTCTTCGGCGCGACGTACATGGTCCTCGCGCCCGAGCACCCGCTTGTGGACGAGGTGACGTCGAAGGAGCAGCAGGCGGCCGTCGAGGCCTACATCGCCGAGACGAAGCGCAAGTCCGAGCGCGACCGCATGGAGGCGAAGCAGAAGACGGGCGTCTTCACGGGCGGCCACGCGGTCAACCCCGTCAGCGGCACGCACGTCCCGATCTGGATCGCCGACTACGTGCTGGCGTCGTACGGCACCGGCGCCATCATGGCCGTCCCAGCGCACGACGAGCGCGACTTCGAGTTCGCGCAGACGTTCCAATTGCCTATTCGCGAAGTCGTCGCGGGCGGCACCAAGGACGAGCGAGGGCTCCTCACCGAGGCCTACACCGGCGATGGCAAGCACGTCAACTCCGACTCGTCGGACCGCCCCGTGAGCCGCATCGCCAAGCGCGGCGTGAACATCAACGGGCTCGACAAAATCGAGGCCATCGCTACGATTACGGCGTGGCTCGAAGACAACGGCGTCGGGCGCGCGCAGACCAACTACAAGCTGCGCGACTGGCTCTTCAGCCGCCAGCGCTACTGGGGCGAGCCGTTCCCGGTCGTCTTCACCGAGGTAGGCGCGGACGGCGTCGGCCATCCGCACCCGCTCACGCCCGCCGACCTCCCGCTGACGCTTCCCGAGGTCGAGTCCTACCAGCCCACCGGCACCGGCGACAGCCCGCTCGCCGCGATCACCGACTGGGTCGAGACGACGTACGACGGCCAGCCCGCCATGCGCGAGACGAACACGATGCCGCAGTGGGCGGGCTCGTGCTGGTACTACCTCCGCTACCTCGACCCCGACAACCCCGAGGCACTCGTTGACCAGGCGAAAGAGCAGTACTGGATGCCGGTCGATCTCTACGTCGGCGGCGCGGAGCACGCGGTACTGCACCTGCTCTACGCGCGCTTCTGGCACAAGGTGCTCTACGACGCGGGCGTCGTGTCCACGAAGGAGCCGTTCCAGCGGCTCGTCAACCAGGGCATGATCCTCGGCGAGATGGAGTACACCGCCTACCGCGACAGCGCTGGGAACTGGGTGTCCCCCGGCGACCGTGCCGTGGACGCCTCCGGCGACGGCGCGCTGCCCGAGTTCGAGGCCGTCAAGCTCACCGACGACCAAGTCGTGAAACAGGGCAGCGAGTTCGTCCTCGCTGCGGACCCATCGATCACCGTCGAGGCGCGCTCGCACAAGATGTCCAAGTCGCGCGGCAACGTGGTCAACCCCGACGACATCGTGCAGGCGTACGGCGCGGACTCGCTGCGGCTCTACGAGATGTTCATGGGCCCCTTGGAGCAGGTCAAGCCCTGGAGCACGCGCAACGTGGACGGCGTCCACCGCTTCCTGGCGCGCTCGTATCGCCTTTTTCTTGAGGAGCAGGAGAGCGGCGAGATCGGACCGCTGTCGTCAACCGTGGTGGACCGCGCCCTCACTAAGGACGAGAAGCGGACGCTGCACACCGCCATCCAGCGCGTCACGGACGACGTGGACGGCCTGCGCTTCAACACGGCCATCGCCGCGATGATGGAGTTCGTCAACGCCGCCAACAAGTGGGACACGGTCCCGCGCGAGGCCGCCGAAGCGTTCGCGCTGCTGCTCGCGCCCTTCGCGCCGCACCTCGGCGAGGAGCTGTGGGCCGCGCTCGGCCACTCCGAGAGCCTGACGTATGCGCCCTGGCCGGAGTACGACCCCGCCGCGCTCGTGGAGGACGAGGTCGAGATCGCGATCCAGGTCAACGGCAAGGTGCGCGGCACCGCGACCGTCGCGAAGGACGCTTCGAAGGACGAGGTCCTCGCCGCCGCCCGTGCCGTGGAGAACGTTCAGCGCTACCTCGACGAGGGCACCGTCCGCAAGGAGATCGTCGTGCCCGGCCGGCTGGTGAACTTCGTGGTGAAGTAGGGCTCCCCCCGTTTGGCTGGACAGTCGCTACGCTCCTGCGTCCACCCAAACTGTCCCCCTCAACTTTGAGGGGGACAGTCCGAGGAGCGGAGCGCGCGCGAGCGTGCGGAGACGACGCAGGACGGGGGGAGACCAGCCTGGCTCGTGGTTACGCTCCGGCCCCGCGCCGTGTCTACGAGCACCCACGCCGTTCCTCACGATGTGCCATGCGCCACCGCTCGCCCCAGACCCCGCTCCGCCGCCACCTCCGCACCCACGGCACCGCTGCCGAGGCGGTGCTCTGGACGCGCCTCAAGAACCGGCAGGTCGCCGGGCGGCGCTTTCGGCGTCAGCATTCGTTCGGTCCCTACGTCGTGGACTTCTACTGCCCCGCCGAGCGACTGGCCATTGAGTTGGACGGCGCGCCGCACTTCACGCCCGACGGCCACGCCCGCGACGCCGCCCGCGACCAGCACCTCGCCGCCGCAGGCGTGCGCGTCCTGCGGTTCGAGAACCGGATAGTCTTCGCACACCCTGAGGCCGTGCTGGCCACGATCCGCGCGGCGTTCCGAAACACGCAAGCCTGACGTCGCTCCCCCCGCTTCGGCACGCCTGAACGGCGGCCAAAGCTGTCCCCCTCACGCGTGAGGGGGACAGTTTCGCGACCCTTCAGGGGGAGCGAAACGGGGGGAGCGCACCACGCCCCTACCCGCCCTCCAGCAGCGCCTGGATGCGCTCGATCATCCCTGCGCGACTCGGGTCCAGCCGCCCTTCCGCCTGCAGCGTGGTGAGGATCTGGAGCGCGGACGTGAGGAGCTCTGTCCGTTTGTCCGTGAACGGCGCGACCTGCATCAGCGAGATGGCCAGGTCCACCTGATAGTCGGCCCGGCCGGGTTCAGCCTGCGCGAGGCGCTCCGCGATCTGGAGGTCCTTCACGAAGTAGCCGAACGCTTCCTGCGGCTCGTCGAGCGACAGGTGGTGCTGCGCCAGCCGCGTGTAGCTGACGGAGAGGTCGCGCTGGTAGTCGGCCCGGTCAGGCTCCGCCTTCGCCAGCCGCTCGGCGATGTCGAGGGACCGCTGGTAGGCGTCGCGCGCCTGCTCGCCCTGACCCAACGCTCGGTACAGGTCACCGACCTTGTTGTAGCTGACGGAGAGGTCGCGCTGGTAGTCCGCACGGTCCGGGTAGTCCGTCACACGCTGCTGGAAGAGGCGCAACAGCCTCCCGTATTGCTCGAACGCACGCTCCGAGAAGCCGAGCGCGAGGTAAGCACGGGCTTCCTGGTCGAGAAGGAACCCGTAGTCGCCCTGCTCAGCAGGCAGCGTTTCCAGCACTTCCCCGGCTACGAGCGCGATCATCGTCGTCTGGTTATTACGTTGGAAGAACTGGATGATCCCGATGGCTTCGCGCGAAGCGTCGTCGTAGCTCTGTCCTGCGAGAAAATTGCGGACGGCTTCCATCCCGTCCACGATGGACTTCGAGTCGTGCTTCACACGCCACATCCGGTAGCGCCCGGCGCGGCTGGAGCGCGTATGCAACTCCGCTTCGTCGCTACGCCTGGCGAGGCCCTCGGCGGTCCAGCGGTGCACGGCGGCGTCGCGGTCGGCTCCGGCGTCTTCGGGGCCGGTACGGTAGGCGAGCGAGAGCGTAGTCAGATGGTCCAGCGCTGCGCGGGCCGTGTCCACCTGCGCCTCCGTCGGCTCAGCGTCGGCCAGCATGTGCGCCAGTCCAGCAGGCGAGACAGGCAGGTTGGAGACGGCGAGTTGGAGGAGCGCTTCCCGCGCGTCGGCCGCACCGGCGAGGTCCACGAGTTGCTCCAGCAGCACGTCGCGTGCGCCCACGAGAATCGCCTGCTGGATCGCGGCATCCACGTCGGCCACCGCAGCGTCGGCGCTCACGCCCTGCTCTTCGAG
>JBCCRG010000174.1:0-7411 GCA_039208155.1 Bacteroidota bacterium
GCCTCCAGCGTGCCGAGGAAGCCTGCCCCGAGGTCATAGTCGAGCGCGAGGTTGGTGGTCCAGACCTGCGGGAAGACGAAGTCCGGGTCCATCGCGTTGAGGTCGAACGTCGTCTGGAGGATGGCGTTGTCGCCGGTCTGCTGGTCCTCCGGCACCTCGTCGAGGTCGATGATCGGGAACAGGTTCGGGTTGGCTCCCGGGTTCGAGATCACGTTGCCGACCCACACGAAGGGCACGCGGCCGGTGAAGATGCCCGTGCCGCCGCGCACCTGGATTTTGCGCTCACCCGACTCGTCCCAGTTGAAGCCGAAGCGCGGCGAGAGGAGCAGCTTCGCACCGGGCAGCTCGGCCTGGTCCACCGTCTCCGGCTGGTCGAATTCGTCGAGCGCCGTGAGGCCCGTCGAGTACGGGTTGGCGACCGGCTCGGTGAAGTAGATCGGCAGGTCGGCGCGGAGGCCGAACGTGAGCGTGAGGCGCGGCGAGACGAGGAACTCGTCCTGCAGGTAGAACGCCGCCTGGCCCACCTCGATGTCCTCGCCCTTGAACGGGATCGACTCCGGCGTGACGAAGGAGCGGAAGTCCACGAAGTTCGGGCTGTCCGGGTCGGTCGCGTCGAGGAAGGCGTCCACCGACTCGAAGCTGCTCACCGCCGGGAAGAAGCCGTAGCGGAAGAGGTTGAACGAGTTGAAGAACTTGAAGTACTCGAAGTTGGCCCCCGCCGTCAGGACGTGCCGCCCGGCGAACACCGTGAAGTTGTTGGTGAACTGCCAGACATCCTGGTCGAGGATGTTGCTGATCGAGAAGGGCTCGTGGCCCGCCGTCGTGTAGGTGATGCCGTTCTCCGCAATCTCGATGGTGGGGAAGGGCTCGCTGGCCGCCTCGCGGAAGTCGCGGAAGCGGTTGTAGCTGGCGAAGAACCGGTTGGCGAACGTCGAGGAGCGGCTGTTGAGCTCCAGCGCAAACGAGTTGAGTTCGTTGTTGATGCGGTAGCCGCTGTTCTGGAACGGCAGGCTCTGCGCGTTGGGCCCGCGCCCGGTGTTGTTGAACGAGATCGCCGCCGGGTTGACCGGCAGGTCGCGGAACGAGTCGAGGTAGTTCCAGCGCAGGCTCAGGTTGTTGCTGCTGTTGATGTTCCAGTCGAGCTTGACGAGGAGCTTGTCGCTGTCGGTGTCGTGCAGGTAGCCGTCGAAGGCCCCCGTCTCGTAGCCGTACACATCGCGCAGCCGATTGCTGATCGCGGTGAGGTCGTCGGCGGTCGCGCGGGACTCGCCGAAGCCGACCGTGCCGTCGCGGTTGGCGACGAAGTTGGTGCCGGGGTCCTCGCGGCGGGAGAGCTCGCCGTTCACGAAGAAGAACAGCTTGTCGCGCACGATGGGGCCGCCGATGGAGAAGCCGTACTGCCCGAACGTGAGTTCGGGGTTCGCGAGCACGTCGTTGCCGCTGACCGTGTTGCCGATCAGGTTCTCGTCGCGGTAGAACGTGTAGAGGGTGCCTTCGAGGCGGTTCGTCCCGGACTTGGTGACCTGGTTGATGCTCGCGCCTGTGAAGCCGCCCTCGCGCACGTCGAACGGCGCGATGGAGACCTGCACCTGCTCGATGGCGTCGTAGGGGACGGGCTCCGCGCCTGCCTGGCCGCCGGGGGCCGGGTCATCGAGGCCGAACGGGTTGTTGAAGTACGACCCGTCGAGCGTGACGTTGTTGTAGAGCCAGTTACGTCCGCCGTAGGAGAAGTTGCCGTCCGAGCGCGGGTCGACGCGGGTGAGGTCGCGCGTGGAGCGGCTCACGGTCGGCAGGATCTCGACCTGCTGCGGGTCGATGAACGTGGCTGCGCCGGTGCGGTCGGCGTTGAGCACGTCGTCGCCGATGGCCGTCACCTCGACGCCACCGAGGGCTACGTCGTCCGGGACGAGCGCGAAGTCGAGGCGGAGCGTCTGGCCGAGGCTCAGCGAGATGTTCTCCTCCTCCTGGCTCACGTACCCGATGAAACTCGCCGTGATGGTGTAGGGCCCCCCAACACGCATGTTGGGAATGACGTACGAGCCGCCTGCGCGCGTGGCCGCGCCATAGGTGGTGCCGCTCGGCTCGTGCACGGCGATGACGTTGGCGCCGGGCAGCGGGGCACCGGTCTGGTCGAGGACGAAGCCGCTGAGGCCAGCGGTCGTGACGCCCTGGGCGAAGGCAGTGGTCGGGAAGGCCAGGAGGAGCGCTAGCACGAAGGCCAGGCATGCTCCTGGGACATAGCGGTAAGGCATGAGACGGGGTCCGGGAAGGTGAGTGGACGGGGCGCTGACCAGGGCGGCCGGGACCGGCCGCGACGGTGGGAGGTGGCAGCGCACGGGACGCGGCGTGGGGGGCTCACCGCAATCCCGTAGGCCGGGATGTTACCGCACCATTACCCGGTTCCCCAACCGTCGCGGCCATCCTTAACACAGCGGCGTCGTGAATTCATCTCGCCAGCCGCAGCATCCCACATCAGCGAGGGCGGCACGTCTACACGCACCGCCCTCGTTGAGGCTGCGTCTTGCCAAGCGCGGCTAGCGTGCTGTTGAGGTCGTCGGCGTCACCGTCGCGTCGGGTGCCCCGGCTGCGCCGTCGCCGAGGGCGCCGTCGCCCGTCGCGAGCATGTCGTCGCCGACCGGCATCGGGCCGTGCTCGGGAGCGGTCGCGTGCGGGTGGGTCGAGGTCTCCATGTACTCGGCGAGCGAGAAGTGGTCGACCTGGATGGCGTCGGTGCGGGCCAGCTCGGCGCGCTGCAGGAGGTCGGCCTCCTCAGGCGTGATCACGCCCTGCTCAACGGCCATCGCGACCAGCTTCGCCGGGTGCACCTTCTTCGGCAGCTGCTTGGCCTTGATCGCCTTGTAGAGCTTCTTCTCGACGGGCTGCGCCTGGTTGACGAGCCGGAACGCGTGCTCTAGGCGACCGAGCGCGTCAGTCGGGTCGGCGGAGACGTAGAGGTTGTTCGAGAGCCGCTCGCGCTGCGGGCTGTCGACCTGGATGGCCTGCGCCACCTTCTGGCCGAGGTCGTCCGACGGGGCCGCCGCGATGCGGTTGAAGCGGCTCCACGCCGCGATGGGCCCGCGGAAAAGCCACGTCGCGCCCGGCACCTCGATGTTGGCGTAGAGCCCGTCGAACGCCTGCTGGATCTGGTGCAGCGCGTACTGCATCGACCAGTGGACGAACGGGAGGTCTTCGGCGCGGCGGCCGTCAGCCTCGTAGCGCTTGAGGACAGCCGAGCCGAGGTACATCCACGAGAAGATGTCGGCGAAGCGGCCGGTGAGCTTCTCCTTGCGCTTGAGGTTGCCGCCGAGCGTGCCCATCGCAAGGTCTGCGAGGAAGGCGAACGACGCCGACGCCCAGGCGAGTTTGCGGTAGTACTTGGCCGTCGGACCGCTGACGGGGCTGCCCGCGAGCAGGCCGCGCGTGGCGCTGAGCACGATGCCGCGCGTCGCGTTGCGGACCACGTGCCCGATGTGCGCCCAGAAGGCGCGGTCGAACGCCTTCACGTCGCCCGCCTCCACGGCGAGCATCTCCTTGAGCGCGTAGGGGTGGCAGCGGATCGCGCCCTGCCCGAAGATCATGAGCGTCCGCGTGAGGATGTTCGCGCCCTCCACGGTGATCATGATGGGCATGTTCGTGTAGGCGCTCGCTGTCGTGTTGCGCGGGCCGCGGGAGATCGCGTTGCCGCCGAGGATGTCCACCGTGTCGTTGAGGACCATCCGGTAGAGCTCGGTGGCGTTGTACTTCATCATCGCCGTGACGACGCTCGGCTTGGAGCCCTTGTCGAGGCCGCCGTTGGTGTAGCGCCGCGCCGCCTCCAGGATGTAGGCGATGCCGCCGATGCGCGCCAGCGGCTCCTCGATGCCCTCGAACTTGCCGATGGAAAGCCCGAACTGCTTGCGGTTGACGGCGTGCGCGCTCGCGATCCGCAGCATGGTCTTCGCGCCGCCCGACGACGACGACGGGAGCGAGATACCGCGCCCGACGGAGAGGCACTCCATGAGCATCCGCCAGCCGCGCCCGGCCCCAGCCGTCCCGCCGATGATGGCCTCCTCGGCCTTCAGGACCACGTCCTTGCCGGAGGTCGGACAGTTGTAGAATGGGATGCCGAGCGGGTCGTGGCGCTCGCCGAGCTTGACGCCCGGCGCGTCGGTCGGGACGAGCGCGCAGGTGATGCCGAGCTTCGTGCCCTTGCCGAGGAGGTTGTCGGGGTCTTCGAGCTTGAACGCCAGCCCGAGCACCGTCGAGACGGCGGCGAGGGTGATGTAGCGCTTCTTCCACGAGAGGCGGACGTAGATCTCGCCGTCCTCGCCCCGGAAGAGGACGCCCTTCGAGGAAATCGCGCCCGCGTCGGAGCCCGCGCCGGGCTCGGTGAGGGCGAACGCCGGGAGGTCTTCGCCGCGCGCGAGGCGGGGGAGGTAGTGGTCGCGCTGCGCCTGGGTGCCGTAGTGGATGAGCAGTTCGGCGGGCCCGAGCGAGTTGGGCACCATTGCCGTGATGCCGAGCGTGGGCGAACGGGACGCCAGCTTCTCCACGACAGCGCTGTTGGCCGACGGCGAGAGGCCGAGGCCGCCGTACTCCTTCGGGATGATGAGGCCGAAGAAGCGGTCGTCCTTGAGTTGCTGCCAGACCTCCGGCGGCAGGTCGCGGCGCTGCATCACGTCCCAGTCCACGGTCTTGCGGCAGACCTCCTCGCACGGCCCATCGAGGAAGGCACGCTCCTCGTCAGTCAGGTCGGGGTAGTCCTCGGCGAGGATCTTCGTGAAGTCGGGCTTACCAGAAAACAGCTCGCCCTCGACCCACACGGTCCCGGCGTCGATGGCTTCTTTCTCCGTGGCCGAGATGGCGGGCAGGAAGCCCATCTTGTCCATGAGCCCCATCACCGCGCGGGTGAGTTGCTGGCGGATCGGCGGCACGTTGAAGACGAGCGCGAGCACGCCGAAGACGGCGAGCATCCACACGGGTGCGCCAAAGCCGACGAGGCCGGCCGCGCCGACGAGGGCCCACAGCCAGAGCGGGGCCCCGGTGTAGCCGAGCACGAGCAGCACGAGCACGATGACGGCGAGCGCCGCCCACAGCGGCGGGGCGACGAGGCCGCCCGAGAGCGCTCCGTGGAGTGTAGTCCAGAGATCCATGACGAGTAGGGCGAGTGAACAGCGTTAACCAGAGCTGCGAAAAAGAAAGCGCCTTCGCTGATCCCGCACCGAAAGCGCTTTTCACAGTGTTAACAGTGTAAACTCCAGGTCAAGGATTTGTCAAGAGAATTCGAACCTATCTAGGAGGCCGCCTGTTTTCCTCGCCAGCGCAGGCTCTGCCGGTTCATCACACGCACGACCGGCGTGCCTCCGTCGCGCATAGACTCGGCGTGCCGGATGGCCTCCGCGAGTTGCTCATCGGTGAGATGGCGATACGCCGGACGCTTCTTGAGGTGACCATACCACGCGTCCTCGAAGACGTGGTCGAGCGCGACGCGCATGAGGCAGTGGTCGTAACGAATCGGCCAGCCTTCGGCGCGGGCTTGCTCGGGCAGCACCTCGCGCATGAGGTAGAGGTAGCGGGCTTCGAGGTCGGCGCGGGACACAAGCAGCGTCGGAGACGTGAGATCAGGACGGCATGCAGTACCGCCGAGAGAGCCGCCCGGGTCCTCCAGACGGCTCTCGGCGTGCGCCGACTCGTTGGGAAGCCGCTCATCGCCTGCGAAACTCATCGCTTGCGAAACGAGGCGTCTGGCGTCCCGGTGAAGCAGCCGAGCATGTGCGGGTAGCCGTCGGTGACGAAGTAGCCGTAGGCCCCGTCCACGATCATCCCGTTGCACGCGTCGAGGTCGCCGCTGCCCTCGACGTAAGCGTAGTCGTCCACGAAGGTGCCGTCGTACGTGCCCCCGGGGCCGTCGGGGCGGGTACCGCTCTTGAGTTGGTAGCTCGACTCGGCCTTGCGAACCGTGCCGGTGTCGTCGCGGAAGTAGGTGCCGAAGATGGGGAAGCCGTCGGCGGCGAAGCCGATCACGGGCGAGGGCGCGGAGCCATCGGTGTCGTCGAAGAGCGCCTTCGGGTTGCCGTGGTAGTGGTAGGTCCCGTCGGGCTGCGTGTGGGCGTTGTGCGCGTCGGTGCCGAAGTGGACCGTGCCCATCGGGTCGTAGCGCCAGGGCGTGTCCATGTCGTGGCAGCCGCTGTGGCCGTTGCCGACGCCGTAGCACCCGGCCGCGAGCAGGTCCACCTTCACGCCGTTGAGCAGCACCGCGTTGTCGTAGTCGAGCGAGAGCGTCGTCCGCGTCGCGGCGAAGTCGGGCATGGCGGTGATGGTGTAGACCTGGTTCTGCGTACTCACCTGCGTGGCGAACGACCCCGCGTCGTTGAAGTCATGGTTCGGGATCGCGTTCGAGGTGAACGTGCAGGTCGCGCCGTCCGTCTCGATGGTGAGCGCGCCCTCGTAGGCGCGGTTCTCGGCGAGGTCGGTTGCGTCGGCGCGGTAGGCCTCGACGTACGTCGCGCAGTTGGCGTTCTGGCTCGTGAGGAGCGCGTCGGTGATGTCGATGGCGTCGACCGTCTCGAACGCGTCGGCGGTGCCGCTATCGGCGTCGCAGCCGCCGAAGACAAAGGGGAGCCAGAGGAGGGGAAGCAGGGTGAAGAGGCGCATGACACAAACCAGGTGAGGAGGATCGACCGGCGAGGGAAGCTGCCGGTCGGAGGACTGCTCGTAGAGTCGGTCACCGCGCTCGTTCGTCTGTGGCGATCCCGTCACGGACCTGCGCCGAACCGGCAGCGGTTGTGTGCCTCCGCGTTTCGGTGCGAGACCGCTGCGCTTCCGATCTTCCCCCTGTCCGCTCTTTCCTCGCTCTCGGTCCTGCTATGTCCGCCTCCCCCCAGTCCGCCTTCGAGGGCCTCGGCACGTTCTACCTCGGCGCGCCCATCGACCCGACCACGGGCGAACGGCTCGCCGAGCGCCCCGCCGACGCGCCCGTCCTCTACGACGCTGCCGACCTCACCACGCACGCCGCCATCATCGGCATGACGGGCAGCGGCAAGACCGGACTCGGCATCGGACTCATCGAGGAGGCCGCGCTGGACCGTATCCCGGTGATCGCCGTCGATCCGAAGGGCGACCTCGGCAACCTGCTACTCACGTTCCCCGACCTCGCACCGGGTGACTTCGCGCCGTGGGTGGACGCGCAGGAGGCGCAGCGCCAGGGCCGCACGCCGGAGGAGCATGCCGCCGCCACGGCCGACCTCTGGACGAACGGACTCGCAAAATGGGGCCAGGCGCCAGAGCGCATCCAGCGGCTGCGCGATACCGCCGACCTCGCGATCTACACGCCTGGCTCGTCGGCGGGCCTGCCGCTCTCGGTGCTCCGGTCGTTCGACCCACCCGGTGAGGCGCTACGCGAAGACGCCGATTTGTATCGTGAGCGCATCGA
>JBCCRG010000175.1:0-7393 GCA_039208155.1 Bacteroidota bacterium
GCCGTCCACTTCCTGCACGTCTACACCGTCCCGACCGGCTACCCCTCACTCCGGCACCCGCCGCTTGACCTGCGCGCGACGCTCCGGACGCGCGCCGTCCGTCGCCTGGAGACGTTCATCGAGGCGCTCGACCTGCGCGGGCTCACGCCGGAGCTGCACCTCGCCGAGAGCCCCGATGTGCCGGGCACGATCCTGTCCGAGGCCGCCGCGCTCGGGGCCGACCTGATGATGGTCGGGACGCGGGGCCGCAGCCCGAGCGCCGCCATCCTGCTGGGCAGCGTCGCCGAGCAGGTGCTGCGCGCTGCGCCAGTGCCGGTAGTCGCCGTCAAGCGCAAGGGGGCCACCACGCGGCTGCTGGACGTCCTGCTGGAGCAGCACGTCGCCCGCGCCGAGGACCGCCCGATGGTTGCGTCCTCCGACTCTGCCTACCGCCTCCCTGCCTTCGAGCGGGTCTAGACCTGTGAGCGCGTCCGCGCCCTCAAATGCGTCGGGCGCTCTCGTTTCGATTTCCATCCCTCCCATCCCATCCATCCTACCTCCATGGACTTCCTCCTCGTTGAAATCGCCATCGGTACCACGATCATCCTCGCTGTGACGGGGCTCGCGTTCGCGTTCATCGCCTGGATCAGCCAGGCTGAGCGGGCGGACCGCCTCGTCGACATGCCGCTGGCGACGACCGCCTTCCACGTGGCTCCGCACCCCGACACGACCCCGACGCTGCACGTGCCTGCGCCACCCGTCGCAACGACCGCCGAGGCCACGTTACCTGCGGATGAGCCCGTGGACGAGCGGGAGCTTGTGCTGGCCTGACGTGCCTGCTACGTCCGCTCACGGCCGTGCCGCTCGCCCCTCATTGCCTCGAATCTGTTTGCTTGCCCATCCCCATGACTGCTCTCGATCCGCCTGTTCTCCGCCGCCCCGATGTCCTTGCGGGGTTCGCCCCAGCCGACTTCGAGGAAGCGGGACCGACGGCGGCCACCCCCTCCGACACGGCCACGACCATCGCCGTCTGTCACGGCGACGGCATCGGCCCGGAGATCATGGACGCCGTGCTGCGCATCCTCGACGCAGCAGGTGCGCCGCTCCGCTACGAACCGGTCGAGATGGGCGAGCGGGTTTACCGGCAGGGCCACACGTCGGGCATCGCGCCGGAGACGTGGGACGTGCTGCGCCGCCACGGCGTCCTCCTGAAGGGCCCGATCACGACCCCGCAGGGCGGCGGCTACAAGAGCCTCAACGTCACGCTCCGCAAGACGCTCGGCCTCTTCGCCAACGTCCGCCCGTGCAAGAGCTACAGCCCGCACGTCGCCGCGCTCCAGCCGCACCTCGATCTCGTCGTGATCCGCGAGAACGAGGAGGACACCTACGCCGGCATCGAGCACCAGCAGACCACCGAGGTCACGCAGACGCTCAAGCTCATCACGCGGCCCGGCAGCGAGGCCATCTGCCGCTACGCCTTCGCCTATGCGCGCACCCACGGGCGGCGGCGCGTGACGTGCATGACGAAGGCCAACATCATGAAGCACACGGACGGCCTCTTCAAGCAGGTCTTCGAGGAGGTCGCGGCGGAATACCCCGAGATCGAGAGCGACCACCGGATCATCGACATCGGCGCGGCGCTGGTGGCGGCGCGGCCCGAGGGGCTCGACGTGATCGTGGCCCCGAACCTCTACGGCGACATCCTCTCCGACATTGCGGCCGAGGTGTCGGGCTCGCTCGGCCTGGCCGGGTCGGCCAACCTGGGACCGTCGTTCGCGATGTTCGAGGCCGTCCACGGCAGCGCGCCGGACATCGCCGGGCGCGGCGTGGCCAACCCGTCGGGGCTGCTGCGCGCCGCCGTGATGATGCTGGTCCACCTCGGCTACGCGGAGGTCGCCGCGCGCATCAAGAATGCCTGGCTCGCCACCATCGAGGCGGGGCTGCACACGCCGGACCTCTACCGCCCGTCGGTGAGCCGCCGCCAACTCCCGACCGCCAACTTCGCCAACGCCGTGATCGCGCGCCTCGATACGGAGCCGCGCGACCTGAAGCCGGTGCGCTACCGCACCCTCAGCCATCCCAGCGCGCACATCGACCTGACCGTGCGCCCGACGCCGCCCCAGGCCAAGACGCTCGTGGGCGTGGACGTCTTCCTCGACTGGAACGGCCCCGAGGGCACGCGCGACCCGAACGTGCTCGGCACCGCCCTCCGCGCCCTCAACGGCGACGGTCTTGCGCTGAAGCTCATCACCAACCGCGGCGTGAAAGTCTACCCGGAGGGCCTGCCGGAGACGTTCTGCACCGACCACTGGCGCTGCCGCTTCACGATGACGGAGGAGGATCTCGACCCTACGCAGGTCGTGTCGCTCCTTGCGCGCCTCGTCGCGGGCGGCTTCGACGTCATCAAGACGGAGCACCTCTACACGGTCGAGGGTACCCGCGCCTACTCGCTCGCGCAGGGCGAGTAGGGCGGCGCTGAAGCTACCGCGTCCGCACGAAGCGCTGCGTCGTCGTGCCCTCGGGCGTGGCGAGACGGGCGACGTAGACGCCGGTTGGGAGTGCCCCGACCTGGGCCTCGTGCGCACCGGCTGCCAGCGTGCCGTCGTGGAGGCGCGCGACCTCGCGGCCGAGGAGGTCGTAGACGGCGAGCGTCGCCGGGCCAGGATCCGCGAGGGTGAAGCGGAACGTGGTCGCGGTGGCCGACGGGTTCGGGAAGGCGTCGAGAGTGAAGCGCGGCGTGGTGTGGTCGCCCTCGGTGTTGGGCGAGACGACGCCGGGGAAGAGGTGGCCGAGGATCGTGTCGTGCTGGGCACGCCAGGACCCCCACGAGTGCCCCTCGTTCACTTCGAGGTAGGTGAGGTCGTAGCCCGCATCGACGAACAGGTCACGCATGGCGCGAGCTTCCTCGCCGCCATCGAAGAAGGTGCCGACGGTGAGCGCGATGCGGAGGCCAGGCGGCGGCGCGGTACCGTAGCGGAAGAAGAGGTCCGGGGCAACCCAGTAGGCAGGCGACTGGATGGCCAGGTTGCCAAACGTGTCAGGGCGCTCGACGCCGAAGTAGGTCGCGCAGACGCCGCCGAAGCTCGTCCCGAGGATAGCGCGGCGCTCGGCCCGCGCATCCGTCCGGTACGCGGCGTCGATCACGGGGACGAGCTCGTCCGCCACAAAGTCGGCGAAGTCGGGGTTCTCGACATACTGCTCCGCGCGGCGGTTCGCGCCCGTGTCCGGGTCGCGCGGGTCGATGAACACGGCGACGAGCGGGGCCACGCTGCCGTCGGCGATCAGGTTGTCGAGCGCTGTCGTCATCGCGCCGAGGCGGTCGTCGCGGTACTCGTGGCCGTCGGTGACGTAGACCGTCGGCAGGCTCGTGAGGTCGGCGTAGGCGGCGGGCGTGTAGACGCGGTAGCGGACGCCGTAGCCGAGCGCGGCGCTCTCGATCCGCACGTCGCCGGTGAGCGCTCCGGCCGGGACCGAGGCATCCGGGATCGTCTCCGCGGGGAGCGTCCAGGCGGGCATCCGCAGCTCCGAGTTGGGCCCGAAGCCGCCCCACTGCTGGTGCGGGTTCGCCGGGTCGAGGATCCAGTTTGAGCCGTTGAGCACGAGCTTGTAGTCGAGCCGGGAATCCTCAGGGAACGTCGTCACGAGCCGCCACACGTTGCTCTGGCCGACGCGTGTGAGGCGATTGCTCACCCACGACGCATTGCCCCACGCGTTGAAGTCGCCGTTGACGACGACCTGGCCTGCAGAGCCGCGCCACAGGAACGCCACGTCCTCGCCCATCGCGAACGGGATGGCCTCGGCGGCGCGGAGGTCGGCCCAGAGCGCGTCCGTCGCGGCGTCCCGCTCAGCGGCGTCCGGGATCGCGCCGATGGCGTCGAGGCTGTCGACGAACGCCTCGAACGAGTCGAAGCCCTGCGCGGTCGTGTCTGGGATCGACACGAGGGCACACAGCAAAGCAAGGAGTAGACCGGGACGTAGCATGGCGAAGAACGAGGGCCTAGGGGAAAACCGGAGCGACGGCCCCAACCTACGGCGTTTCGGAGGCGATTGGGGTTCCGGTCTCCGCTTTGACACAAGGTTTGGGTACAGGACCGGGACGCCTCCGCTTAGCAAACGAAATGGGCACCGCCGCGCAGAAAATCCCGCGCTCCGACGGAACGCTGAGGTGTCATTGTGCACAGCTAAACGCCGCCCGCGATGACTGGAATGGCTTTACTGACGGTGCCGGATCTGCCGCCATGTCCAGCCTCTCGGTTCCTCCCACCCCCTACTCATGACCCTCCGGACCCTCTTCCTCTTGCCTGCGCTCGTCGCGTGGGGCGGCCCCCTGCACGCGCAGGCCCCGCCCAACGTCAACGGCGACGCTGTCTACTTCGTGGACGGCGATGCGGGTAGCGACAGCAACAGCGGTCAGACGCTCGCCACAGCCTGGAAGACCATCAACAAGGCGGCGCAGACGCTCCGCGCGGGCGACACCGTATACATCCGCGGCGGCATCTACTACGAGAGCGTCTACCCGAAGAACAGCGGCGTGACGTACTCGGCCTACCCCGAGGCGGGCAGCTACGACACCGTCGTGATCTCGGGCGCGGAGCCTGTCACGGGCTGGACGCGCGAGGCGGGTGACATCTGGGCCTGGACCTGGGCCCCCGAAGCCGATTGGGACACGCAGTTCGGCTGGTTCGCCATTCCGCCGCAGGAGGTCGCCACCACCAACGGCACCAAGGCGCACATCCTCCGCCGCGAACTCCTCTTTGCCGACCAGCAGCGCGAAATCCCGGCGGGCACCAACCCTGCCTTCTTCGACGGCCACATGCTCGTCCCGTCCAAGGATCGCGAGCAGTTCGAAGGCGTCGCGCTCGACACGCTCGCCGAGATCAGCAGCTACGGCGCGTTCCTCGTCGAGACTAACCCGGCGGACCGCTCGCCCGTGCGCATCCTCGCGCGCTTCCTCCGCGACGGCGACCCCGACTCATGGGACGCCCCGCCGATGATCGCGGCGCGGGAGCACCTCTTCTGGCCCGGCGGGCGCGACGCCATCTGCGGCGCGGCAGGCACGCCTGGCGACCTCACCGTGCGCGGGCTCATCTTCCGCAACGCCAACAGCCGCGGTCAGGACGGCGCGGTATGCCCCGGCGACCGTGGGTCGCTCTTCGAGGACGTCACCGTGGAGCACACCAACGGCGTCGGCATCGACACGAACGGGCCGAACCCGGAGAACGTGGGCGATGCGGGTGAGGACCACACCTTCCGCCGCGTCACGCTGCAGTACAACGGCCAGACCGGCATCTCGGGCGAGTGCGACCGCTGCACGCTCTTGGATAGCAAGCTCTACCGCAACAACACCAAGTTCTACGAGCCCGGCTGGGAGGCCGGCGGCATGAAGTTCTCCTACACGGAGGACATGGTCGTCCGCCGCGTGGAGGTGCGCGAGAATCGCGGCCCCGGCCTGTGGTTCGACGCGCTCAACTACCGCAACGTGATCGAGGGCTGCACGGTGCAGGACAACTGGTTCGTCGGCATCCTGCTGGAGTACTTCACCATCGACACGCTCGTCCAGCACAACCTCATCACCGGCTCGCGGCGGCTCGACCTCTTCGAGAACTTCTCCGTCGGGACCGGCCTGATGACGCAGATGGCCCCGCGCAACACGCTCGTCCACAACACGGTCACGGGCAACGACGGCAACGGCGTCTTCATCATCGACCTGCCGTGGGAGATCGGCGATCCGGAGAACCCGTCCGGCCCCGGCTGGGAAGGCTACTACGCCGGGCCGTACGCGGGCCTGGAGTCGGTCGTCTACAACAACCTCATCGCGGGCAACGCGCAGCGCCGCGACGGCATCCTCAAGGGCGAGGCGTACGAGATCCAGCTGCAGGACACCAAGCTGCCGTGGCTGCGCACGCTCGACCTCGGCGGCAACCGCTACGAGGACCACAGCGGCGACGCCGCTCCCGCGCCAGGCTTCTCGAAGGCGAAGTCGTTTGCGACGTACACGTTCGAGGAGGACGACTTCCGCCCGACCGACGACCTCGCCACCTTCCAGAGCTTCATGCAAACAGCTGAGACGGACGCCTTCCTGGCGATGAGCCCCGTCGAGATCGCGGGCCTGGAGAACGGCACGAACTGGCAGCAGACGACGCGCTTCGGTGACGCCGAGGACGTCCCCGTGGACGCGGCATGCCCTACGGGCGACTGCGAGATCCACTGCTACGCCTACGTCGGGGCCAACCCGGACGCGCTGCTCTCCACGAGCTACCTCGACGGCACGGCGGCAGCGACCTGCGGCCCCGTTGACCCGCCGCCCACGGAGGAGCCCCCCGTCGATCCGCCGGTGGAGCCGCCGACGCCTGCTCCGGGCGAGGAGGGCCTGATCGCAGAGGCTGGGTTCTTCCAGATCGAGCAGGCCAACGCCTTCGCCGCCGCGGAGGTTGACTTTTCCGTCGAGCTCGACGCTGCGCCCATCGTGGTGCTCCCGTCGTTCTCGGAGAACGACGACGCCCCAGCCGTGATGCGCGTGCGCAACCTCTCGAAGGACGGCTTCGACTTCTGGGTCGACGAGTGGGACTACCTCGACGGCCCCCACGCCCAGGAAACCGTGCCCTACCTCATCATGCTCGAAGGCACCTACCGCCTCGACGACGGCCGCCTGGCCGAGGGCGGGCGCGTCCGCAACGTCGGCAGCGACTACCAGACCGTGGCCTTTGATGCGCCGTTCGAGACGACACCCGTGGTGTTCGCGCAGGTGACGGCGCTTGCCGAGACGGGCAACCAGATCAGCCGCGCTGTGGTGGCCCGCGTCCGCAACGTGACCGCGACCTCGTTCGAGGTCAAGCTCCAGGGCGAGCGCGCCGGAGGGCCCGTGACGGGCCGCGAGCACGTCTCGTGGATCGCCCTCGACGACGGCGTCTCCACGGGCGAGGGCGTCCCCGCCGTCGGCGTCAAGACCGACGAGGTCAGCAGCGACTGGCGGTACTACCCCTTCGGCACCGACCAGCCGACGCCCGACGCTGAGCCCGTCGTGCTCGTGCAGACGCAGACGGCCAACGAAGCCGACCCCGTGGTGGTGCGCTACCGCAACCTCACCGACCTCGGCATCGAGGTGCGCCTCGCCGAGGAGGATTCGGATGGCGCAGGCACGGCGCACGGCACCGAGACCATCGGCTACGCCGTGCTGCCCGAGCGACGGCTCTTCGGCACCGGCATCGGCGACAGCGCACCTGTCCAGTCGAGTACGCTGGGGGCGGAGCAGGTCCACAGCGTCCAGCTCCTCGGCAACTATCCGAACCCGGCGTTGGCCTCGACGCGCATCCGCTTCGCCGTGGACACGCCGCAGGAGGTGCGCCTGGAGGTGTTCGACCTCACCGGACGCCGCCTCGCCACGCTCACCGAGGGCGTCCGCGAGGCGGGCTAC
>JBCCRG010000176.1:0-7322 GCA_039208155.1 Bacteroidota bacterium
GCGCCCGATCCGTTCTTCGACCCACTGGCCCTCGCCATCGAGCTGGCGCACGAGCGCGGGATGGAGCTGCACGCCTGGCTCAACCCCTATCGCGTCCAGCGCGACGCAGGCAACTATACCACCGCTCCCAACCACATCTCGAACCGCCACCCTGAGTGGACCTTTACCGTCGGCAACATTCAGGTGCTCGACCCGGGCCTCCCCGAGGTGCGCGACTACATCGCGGGCGTCGTCGCGGAGGTCGCGCGCAACTACGACGTGGACGGCATCCACTTCGACGACTACTTCTACCCCTACCCGCCCAACCAGATCACCGACGAGGACGATGACACCTTCGCCGAGTACAACCGAGGCTTCACCAACCGGGGCGACTGGCGGCGCGACAACATCAACCTCTTCGTCGCGCAGGTGCAGGACTCGCTGAATACCATCAACCCAGACATCAACTACGGCATCAGCCCGTTCGGCATCTGGAAGAACAACATTCCGCCTGGCATCGTCGGCCTCGATGCGTTCAACGTGGTCTATGCCGATCCACTCGCGTGGCTCAACGGGCAGACCATCGACTACCTTGCACCGCAGCTCTACTGGGCGTTCGGCGGCGGTCAGGACTATGGCAAGCTGGCCCCCTGGTGGGCCAACCGCGGCAACGACCGCCACATCTATCCCGGTCTCGGCGTTTACCGGACGACCTACGCCCGCAACGAAATCCCGCGCCAGATGCGCCTCAACCGGGGCGACGAGGACATCCAGGGGCAGATCCTCTTCCGCGCGCAAAACGTCGTGCAGAACGCGCTCACGCTGCGCGACTCGCTGGAGCAAGAGTTCTACCGCTTCCCGGCGCTGCCCCCTACGATGCCGTGGAAGGACACCACGTCGCCTGAGGCACCCGGTGCGCTCAGCTTCGTCTGGGACGAGGAGGAAGCGACGCTCACCTGGGAGCCGTCCATCGAGGTCGAGGGCGCGGCTCCGTCCCGGTTCTACGCCGTCTACCGCATCAACAGCGCCGAAGAGCCCGACTACGACACGGCCCTCGAAGACGCGCGCAACCTGCTCGCGATCACGGACCAGACGACCTTCGTGGACACGCCCTTCGAGAATGAGAATCCGTACTACTACGTCGTGCGGGCCGTCAGCGCGAACTCGGTCGAGAGTGCGCCCAGCAACGCCGTGCTGCTGGAGGGCCGTGCTGTGAGCACCGACGAGGGCCGCCCCGTGGCCGCCCGTCTCGTGCAGAACTACCCCAACCCGTTCGCAGGCCGTACGACGCTCGCGTTCGTTCTCGACCAGCCTGCAACGGTGACCCTCCGCGTCTACAACGCCCTCGGCCAGGAGGTCGCTGTGCTCGCCAACCGTGTGCCGCTCGGCGTTGGGCCGCACACGCTCGACTGGGACGCGTGGGGGCGCGCCAGCGGGACGTACTTCTACACGCTCGACGTGGACGGCAACCGCCAGACCGGCTCGATGACACTCACACGCTAACGTCGTCGCTGGCGGTTCATGCGAAGGCTTCCGCGGGCACCGCGGGCGTCATTCGCTCGACGGGCTCCGACTTCAGCCGGAACGCGAACGACGAACCGTAGCCTGGTGCGCTCTCGACGGTGAGCTGTGTGTCGTGCGCTTCGAGGATGTGCTTCACGATGGCGAGGCCGAGGCCGGTGCCGCCCTGCGCGCGGGAGCGGCTGCGGTCGACACGGTAGAACCGCTCGGTGAGGCGCGGGACCTCGTCCTTCGGGATGCCGATGCCGTCGTCCACCACGGCCACGCGGACGCGCCCGCTCGGGAGCGCCCGTGCCATCACCTCGACGTTGCCGCCGGGCTGGTTGTACTTGATCGCGTTCTCGACCAGGTTCTCGAGGACCTGGCTGAGCCGCTCGCGGTCGCCGAGCACCTGTGGGAGGCCAGGCGCGCACTCGGCGTGCAGCGTCACGTCGGCCTCCTCAGCGGCCACCTCCAGGCGCTCCAGGATCTCGTCCACCAGGTTGGTGAGCGTGAACGGCTTGAGCGTCATCGTAAGCTCGCCCGTCTCGATGCGGGAGATCTCCGTGAGGTCGCGTGTGAGCATCGCGAGCCGGTCCGCGTTGCGGTGGATTTTCTCGACGAAGACGCGGTTCACCTTCGGGTCTTCGAGCGCCCCGTCGAGCAGCGACTCGGCGAAGCCAGAGATGGCGAAGATGGGCGTCTTCAGCTCGTGCGACACGTCGCCGAGGAACTCGCGGCGGTAGTTCTCCAGCTTGGTCAGCCGTTCGATCTCCTCCTGAAGCACGCGTCCGGCGCGGTAGACCTGCTGGATGAGCCCGTCGAGTTCGTCGCGCTCGTCGCCGTGCTGGAGCTGGGCGAGGGCCTCGAACTGCCGCTTGCGCGCCGCACGCAGCGTCTTCCGCGCGAGCTCCATCCGCTTGGCGATGAAGAGGTAGGCGCTCACGTAGGCCGCGACGCCCGTCGCGAGCACGAGCACGAGCACGAGCACGCCGCGCGGCACGGCCAGCGGGGCCACGAGCAGGCCCGCGAGTCCGCCGATGCCAGCGGCGATCAGGGCGATCCGAAACGCAAGGCGGTTCATGCGTGGGCAAGGACGGTGAGGCAGACTCCAGCCTGGAATCCCTGCATGAGGGACCGCCGGAGTCGGAAGGGGAGCGTGGGCAAGCTACGGCCAAGGGCCTGACGCCATAGAACGCCAGCGTGAAGGCGTGCCCAGCCCGATGTGCGTCTACTGCACGTCCGAGGCGTTGTCCGCTGCAGGAGCCTCTGGTGCACCGATGAGCGCGCCCAGCAGGCTCGGCCACGAGGCAAACTCGGTCTGGTAGCTCAGCCCCGCCCCGTAGGCCCCGAACGTCGTCCCGCCAACAGCCTCGCCGATGAGCAACTCGTTCTCGCGGCGGTAGAACACCTCCAGCGACACGTCCGGCGTGAGCTTGACCTCGACGGCGACCTCCCCCTGGAAGTCGTCCGTCTGTAGCGCCTCCGAGTTGTCGCGCTGGTAAAGGCCCTCGCCCCGGATGATGAGGCGCTCGTCGAGGAAGCGCAGCGCGAGGCCATAAGTGAGGTCGATGTCTTCGAAATCGCTGCCCTGCTGCACGCCGAAGAGCACCTCCACGTTCTCCGACGCCAGGGCCTCGTTGAGGAACTGGTTGAGCCGCGCCGAGACGAGCTGCGAGAGCGAGGTGGTAATCAGTTCATCGGCGGTGTCGCCCACGGTGCCGAAGTCGTCCGACGGGGCGAGTAGGAACGAGTTGGTCAGCAGCACACTCGTGGCGTACTCCGCTTGCTGGTCGCGGCGGTTCAGCTCGGTGCGGAGCGCCTCGATCACGCCCGAGTCGAGCCGCTCGCCCGTGTCGAGGTCAAGCCGGAGGTCGACGAGCGGGGCGGTGACGGTGCCGGTGAGCTGCGTCGTGACGATGAGCGGGACGCGCTGCCGCGCGGGGTCCTCCACGCCGCGCAGGTTGAGGCCCGCCAGCGAGGCGCGTGTCTCGTAGGCCGCTGCGAGGTCGAGCCCGGCGTCGATGGGGTCGCCCGTCCAGCGGAGGGTGCCACCCGGCACCAGCCGGAAGCGCCGCGTGAACACGTCGCCGGCGGTGAACACGTAGTCGCCGCCCTCCACGTTGAACGTGCCGAAGGTCGAGAACCGCCCCTGGTCGATGGCGAGTTCGAGGCGGCCGCGCCCCTCGGCGTTGATGACATCGCCCGTGGCGGGGTCGAGGACGAGGTGGACGACCGAGCCCGACGGGGCCTGGACGTTGAGCTGCATTTCGAGGCCGTCGAGGAACGAGCGCTCGGTGGTGGGGCGGCGGCTGACGAGGCTGCGGCGCGTCTCGGCCTCCGGTACCTGACCTGTCGAGTCGGCGAAGACGAGGAAGCTCGTGTCCGTCGTCGGGGCGCTCGCCGTGACGGGGATGTAGAGCTCGCTGTCGGGTGTGGTGCGCGCGTTATCGCTGCGCAGGAAGACGTTGTCCACGGGCCCGGTGAACGTCAGCGCGCCGCTCGCGCGGATGTCGCCGTAGAACGGCAGCGCGTCGGACTGGGCTACGTCGATGATCTGCATCTGGCGGAGGGCGCCTGCGAGGTCGAAGCTCCAGAAGCGGTAGTCGTTGAAGAGGATGCTCCCCTGCACGCGGCCCGACCCGCCGGAGCGGTCCGAGAGGAGCGCCTCCTGGAGGTGGATGCCTTCGGTGTCGACGGTCACGTCGCCCTCGATGCCGATCGCGAGGTTGAACCTGGGCACACGGAAGCTCCCGTCGCTGATCGCGAGGTCCGCCTCGAACAGGGGACGGGTGAGCGTGCCCGTGATGCGCGCAGTGCCGGTCGCCACGCCGTCGGCGCGGTCGAGGATGCGCCGGAAGAGCCAGTCGAAGAAGAAGAGGTCGAGCCGCCTGAACTCGGCGTCGAGGTCGTAGGCCCCACGCGTGCGCGCCCCGTCGTCGGCGCGGCCGGGGAGGCGGATCGTGCCGGTGATGTCGAAGTCGTTGGTGGGCAGTCGCCGCGCATCGGGGGCGACGAGGTCGTCCGGATTGGGCGCGAGGGTGAGGTCCACGCCGAGGTCGGTGGTGCCAGGCCGGAAGCGGCTCGCGATGGTGATTTCGCCTGCGGGCCGCCCGTCGAAGAGGAACGGGGCGATGCGGAGGTCGCCCTCCAACTCGGGCTGCCCGAGCGCCGCTGGGATCGCCACGTCGCCACTGAGTTGTCCGCCGAAGGGCCGCGACAGCCCGACGACGCGCAGCACCTCGGCGAGATCGAGCCCGCGCGCCGCCACGTAGGCGGTGTCGGTGCGGGCGGGCGAGAACGCACCGGACAGGGTGAGCCGCTGTGGGGCCGCGAAGGCATCGGTGTTCATCCGCGCGAGCGTCAGCCCGTCCGTGATGAGGGCATCGGTGTAGAGGTCCACGGTCGGGGCTCCGGCGAGCGCCCAGTGGAGCGCCCCCGCTCGGACGTACGCCTCCTGGAACGTCACCCGAGCCGCCTCCGGGCGCGTCTGCAGGGCGAAGGCGACCACCGCGTCGCCGAGCACGAGCGAGTCGGGCGCACCGCGCGCCGCAGCGTTGTAGAGCGGGCGGGCATCCACGCGCACCGTCCCGGCACCGCGGTCCAGGTCGAGCGCGAGCGACGGGCGGGCCAGCATCTGGCCGCCCAGACGCAGGCTATCGGCGCGTGCATTCAGCGTCAGGACCGACCGGCTTAGCAGCGTCCGGCCGTAGCGGCTGTGCAGCGAGGCGCGGATGGCAAGGCCTTCGGTGGCGACCGGGCCCGTGGCGAGCGTGTCGTCGCGGACGGTGAGCGCGAGCGCCAGCGAGTCCGTTCCCGCACGTCCAATGAGGTCGAGCGTCGCGTCGCGGGCCAGCGTTGGAAGTCCAGGAACGAACGCCCGGAGCGCATCGGGTTCGTGCAGCGTCGCCGTGAGCCGCACCGGGCGCGGTGGCAGCGGCTCGGTGGCGGCTAAGGCCTCCGGCGTAGGGGGTGGCTCGTTGTCCGGGACCATGCGCGACTTGCGGCGCTCGGCGGCCACGGTCCGCGCGACTGCGCCTCCCCAGCGCTGCCCGAGCGCAAGCACGTCACCAAGCCCGAGGGCCCCGCTCAGGGTCACGTCTGCGACGTCGCTCGTGAGCACGAGGCGCGGTGTGTCGTCCAGGGGCCTCGTGCCTCTCCCTCCGTCATTTAAGGCCAGCGACGCAGACGTCGGCGAGTCCGGTGGCACGATGGCGAGCGCGAGCCGGTCCGTGCCGAGCGCGCGCAGGCTATCACCGACCTGCACCTGTGCGGTCTCCATCGTTGCATCGAGCGTCGCGCGGAGGTCGGCGAGGGTTGTCCCGCGCCCATCTAGACTGAGCTGTCCGGTCACGTCGGTGCGCGGTGCGGCCGCGTAGAACGCTTGCACGTCGAGGCCTTGCACGTCGGCGTCGAGGCGGTAGGCGAGCCTGTCGCTACTGAGCCCGGCGACCTGACCCGTCGCATCGAGGCGGCTGCCCGATCGTTGCGCAAAGACACGTCCGGCGATGGCCCCGCCGCCGAGCTGGAGGTCCGTCGCGAGCGTGTCGGCCCGGATGTCTCCGACCTGCACGGCGCTGAGGGCGGCTTCGATGCCGAGCGTAGCCGCCGTCGAGTCGGAGGGGGCATCGAGGAGGCTGGCGAGGGACACGCGGCCGGTCAGGCCGCCCGCCAGGTCCGCGCGTTGCAGGACGCCGCCTACATCCAGTGCGTCGAGATCCACATCCGCGCGCCAGATGGTCGGAGTGCCGGGGGTGAGCGCGAGTTCGACGGTGCCCTCGACAGCGCCGACCTCGCGTGTGACGACGGCCAGGACGCCTGCGATGTCCCACGCGGCCCCGTCCGGCCCGCGACGCTGCGAGGCCTCCATATCGCCGCCGAGCCGTACCACCCCGAGATGTGCCAGGTCGGGAAAGCCCAGCGCATCCGGGTCGTATCCCGGCACGATGGCCATGAGGTCGGCCTGGCGGACGGTGCTTCGTCCGAGGTCGAGCGTGCCCGAGAACGCGTCCTCGGAGAGCGCGACCTGCCCCTGCACCTCGATCCGCGTCGCGCCACGTGCGGCAGCCAGCGTCGTCACTTCGAGGCCGCCCAGGGGGCCTTCGGCGTCCACCTGAAGCGCCAACGCATCGGCAAGGGGGCTCGCCGGCACGACCCGGCGCAGTTCGTCCAAGTCGAGGCGGTCCACGTCGAGGCGGAGCTCGAGGACGCGCTCAGCCAGCGTCGTCGCGTCGAAGGGCTGTCCGGCTGGGCTCGTGAGTGAGGCATAGCCCGAGAGGCGCGTGCCCTCGGTGCGCGACGTGCTCGTCAGCAGCCGCAGGCCGTCCACGGCGATCCCGTTCGCGTTTACCGCGACGGTTGCCTCGGCATCGGCGATCTGGAAGGGGAGCGTCGGCAGCATAGCGGCGAGACGTTCTACCTCAATGCGGCTTGACCCAGGGGCGAGGTCGAGCGCCCCGCGTAGGTCGATTTCTTCGATCCGCGTCTGCGTCACGTCGAAGAGCGTGCCGTTGGCCACGAACAGGGGCGCGTCCCCGTCCCGCGAGGTCACCACCTGCCCGTCTTCGACCTCGATGTCTGCCGAGCGGATCGTGAGGGGCGGCGGCGGTTCTGCCGAGGGCGTCTTCGATTGGAGCGCGGTGAGCAAGTCCCACGTCCCGCTGCTGTCCCGATGCATCGCGACGCGTGGGCGCACGACGTACACCTCGTCGATCTGCAGTTCGCGGCGGAGCAGCGGCAGCCATTTCGGGCGCACCACCAGCGAGTCCACAGCGGCCACGAGCCCGCCGTCGGGGCCGTAGAGCCGCACGTCGCTGGCGTAGAGGTCGAAGACCAGGTTGCCC
>JBCCRG010000177.1:0-7233 GCA_039208155.1 Bacteroidota bacterium
GAGCGCGGTGCGGTACTGCTCGAAGGCCCCGGCGAAGTCGCCCTGCAGCTCCGCGAGCGCCCCCAGGTCGATGCGGGTCCAGGCCTCGCCCTGTCGGTTGTCGGCGGCGACCCAGTAGGCGAGCGCGTCGTCGAGGGCAGCCTGGGCCTCGTCGAAGAGGCCGGCCTGTTGGAGGAAGCGCCCGTAGTAGCCCTGGGCGAGCGCGGCCCCGCCCCGGTCGCCGGTGCGCTGGGCGAGCGCGAGCGCCGTTTGGAAGTAGCGGTCGGCGGCCACGCGGTCGTAGCGCCCCTCGGAGGCAAGCGTGCCCAGATCGGCCAGGTCCTGGACTTCGCCGCTGCGGTCGCCGATGGCGCGGCGGAGCTCAAGGGCGTCCTCGTAGTGGGCGAGTGCGTCGCGATAGCGCCGGAGGCCGGTGTAGGTGTCGCCGAGCTGGTTGAGCGTGGTTGCCCTG
Organism: Bacteroidota bacterium; assembly: GCA_039208155.1. GTDB lineage: Bacteria > Bacteroidota > Rhodothermia > Rhodothermales > Rubricoccaceae > JBCBEX01. The sequence goes on from JBCCRG010000177.1 coordinate 452, forward strand.
CCGGTGCGGTCTCCGGCGGTGGTGTAGCCGTCGAGCGCCTCCTGGTAGAGCGGTAGCGCGCGGACGTAGTCGCCCTGGTTGAAGAAGACCGAGGCGCGGACGCTGCGCACGCTGGCCTGTCCCGAGGCGTCGTCGGCCTTAGCGTAGAGGCTGTCGGCGCGGGCGTAGGCGTCGAGGGCCGCGGTAGGGTTGCCGCTCTCGCCGTAGAGTCCGCCGAGTTGCACCCAAGAGTAGGCTTCGCCGGGCAGGTCGCCGGTCTTGGAGCGCACGCCGATCGCCTGCTGGTGGGCGGCGATGGCGTCGTCGCGCTGCCCGAGCGTCCAGAGGGCGCTCCCGGTGGCCGAGAGCGAGTAGCCCACGTCGGTCAGGACGCCGCTGCGCCGGTGGAGATACGCGGCCTTGCGCCAATGCGCGAGCGCGAGGCGGGGGAAGCCGAGCTGCTGCATGACGTAGCCCAGCTCGTCGAGGGCATCGGCTTCGCCTTCGAGGTCGTCCAGGAACGCGGTGCGGACGGCCACCTCGATGTAGGCGTTGCGGGCTGCGCGGAAGAAGCCGCGCTCGCGCTCCAGCGAGGCCGTGCGCGTCCGGATGCGGCTCTGCGCCTGCAGTCCGCTTTTGGTACCGGCCGTGCCATAAAAGTCGTAGGCGAGGTCGTAGGCGGCGCGGGCCTCGTCGAGGCGCTGGAGCGCGTGCAGGGCGAGGCCGCGCGCATACCACAGCCGTCCCGCGTCCGACCTGGAGACCCCCGCCGTGCCCGTCTCGAAGGCTTTCTCGAAGAGCAGCGTCCCGCGCACGGTCGTCTCGAGCGCCTTCGCGGGACGGTTCGCGCTGAGGTGCCGGTCGGCGTTGTCCGCGAGCCGGTTCACGAGGGCGTTGAGGTCCTGGCGCGCCAGTTGGGCCTGCTTGCGCCACACGGCCCCGGATCGGGTGCGCGCGATGCGCAGGTTGAGGTCGTAGAGGAAGTAGGCATCCTCGAAGCGCTCCTGGTCGCGCGCCGCGTGGGCCTCCGAGCGCCACGTCGGCAGAAAGGCGGCGTCGTGGTCGCCTGCGTAGGCTTCTACGAGCGAGTCCAGGGCGGCGGGCGGAGCCTCGGCGAGCAGCGTCCGCAGCGAGCGCTCGCCCAGGGGAGCATTCGCACTCACCCAGACGAGCAGGATCGAAGCGAGTTGGAGGCGGGCGCCGACGAGTTGCTGGGGGTATTCCTCCAGGTAGTCGAGCAGGTGCAGCACGTCGGTCTCCGTCGCCCCAGCCAGCACATCGACGGGCCGCCGCCCTGCGTAGAGGCCGCGCGGGAGCGGCGTCACCACGACCTCGGGCAGCACCTCACCGCCGTCGATGCGGGCGAGGAGGCTTGCCCCCGCCGCTCGCAGACCCGCCACGAGTGTCGCCACGAGGCGCAGCTCGTCTGCCTCCCCGCGCAGCTCGAAGATCGTCTCGGGTGTGGCGATGGGTACCTCGCTGCTGTCGGTCAGCGTGATGCCCAGTTGCAGGTGCTGGAGGAAGTAGCCCTCGTAGGTCGAGCGCGGCACCCGGATCGGCAGGGCCACGACATCGCCCGTGCGGGGTAATAGTTGCTTATCGCCTGGACGGCGCGGGCGGAGCATGACCTCCGCCTCCTCGCCCGCGATGCTGACTAGCCGGGCCGTGCCCAGCACCAGGGGCTTGCCCGCGGTCGCGGCTCGCGTGTTTACCGTGGGTGTGCTGTAGACCACGCCGAGGCCATCGGGGACCAGGCGCTCTAGCGCAGTGCCGCGCACCGTGACGGCCATCGAATTCCCCTGGGATGCGCCCGTGCGGACGATCTCGAACGCGAACGGCACGCGCTTGGTCGCGTCCGAGGGTATAGGTTGCGTCCACCCGCTCGGCGAGAGCCCGAGCAGGACGAGCAGCGAAAGGAGCGCACGCAGGGGAATACGCACGAGCAGGAAGAAGGAGGGCGTTGTAGGTGGCTCCGAAGCGGGACAGCAAGGCACCCGTAAGGTGCACACCGCCGGAGCGCGCTGCCTCCCCGGGTTCGGGGAGGGCGCGGGGTCAGGGACCGCGTCGGTGCGGGAAGGTGCGACAATCGGACCGTCCGCGCAAGAAACCGGGTCCGCGCGAGAAACACCGGCCGTGTGAGAAACCGGGTCCCCGGGCATCCGGTTGGGACGCTCACCTCCCTTGCCCGTCTACCGATGCCGCCTCCGTTTCGCCCGCTGCCACTGCTGCAGGCCACCCGCTACGTGACGCCCCTGCGCGAGGGCGGCTCGCTCCCAGCCATCCTGGACACGGCGCGGCCCGATGGCACGCCCGAGGGCCTCTTCGTCGCCAAGTTTCGCGGGGCAGGGCAGGGGGCGCGGGCGCTGGTCGCCGAGCTCATCGTCGGCCATCTCGCGCAGCGCCTTGGATTGCTCGTCCCCGACCTCGCACTGATCGACCTCGGCGAGACCTTCGGGCGAACGGAGCCGGACCCCGAGATTCAGGACATCCTGAAGGGCAGTCGTGGTCTCAACGTCGGCCTGCGCTACCTCGACGGGGCGTTCACCTACGACGCCGCGCTGCCCGACGTAGGGACGAGCGTCGTCGATCCGGAGACGGCGGCGGCCGTCGTCTGGCTCGACGCGCTCGTGACCAACATCGACCGGACGGCGCGCAACCCGAACCTGCTCCTCACGCAGGAGGCGGGACACGATAGGCCATCGCTCTGGCTCATTGATCACGGCGCGGCGCTGTATGTCCACCACGCATGGAGCGCCGAGACGTGGGAGGACGCCGTGGCCGAGAAGCCGCGGGCCCCGTTCGTGCCCATCCGCGACCACGTGTTGCTGCCCGTCGCGGGCGACATCGCGGCGGCCGACGAACGCCTGGCGCCGCTGCTGGACGCGGCCACGCTGCGCGCCATCGTGGAGGCCGTGCCGGACGCGCTCCTCATGGACGCGCCTGAGGGCCGCACGCCGCCGTTTGCGAGCGCCGACGCTAACCGCGCGGCCTACCTCGCGTGGTTCGAGGCGCGGCTCACGGCCCCGCGCGCCTTCGCCGCTGAGGCCGTCCGCGCGCAGGCGCGCGGGACAGACACGGACGCGTTGCCCTACCGCCGATGAGTGTTCCTGAGACGGGACCCCGCTGGGTGGACTATGACTACGCGGTCGTGCGGGTGGTGCCGTAGGTGGCGCGCGGCGTGTTTGTGAACGTCGGCGTGGTGCTGCACGCGCGGCAGGCGCGGTTCCTACGGGTCGTCTGCCACGAGACGCCGCATATCCTCGACGGGCTCGGGATGCTGCCGCCTGCGCTGCTCGACGGGTCGCTCCGCGCCTACGCGTCCGTGTGCGACGGCACCGGCGTGATCGGGCGGTACCCGCCGTCGGAACGGTTCCACTGGCTCACGGCCCCGCGCTCAGCGGCGGTGCAGTGCTCGCGCGTCCACAGCGGGCGCACGACCGACCCCGAGACGACGCTCATGGCGTTGTTTGAGACGCTCGTGCGCGTCTAGAGGACAGCGAACACGACCGTCTCAGGTTCAATCGGGGCGAGTGTGGACGGGTGTGGACAAAGCCGGTCGATGAGCGGGATTCGGTTGGGCGCGCGTCTCATTGTTGGGATACTTGGTGAGACTCAACCCGACACAGACGCCCCACCCACGGCTGGTCGCAAGGTTCTTCGCTCCTGGTCGCCACTACCCGACCCCAGCCATGACCTTCTTCCACGACCACCTCACCGCCATCCTCATCGGCTCGACGGTGTTCTTCATCGTCACCGCGATGACGACGCGCTTGACTGAAGCCAAGGTCGACCAGGCCGGGCTCTACCAGGCTAAGGCCCAATCGCTCGATTTCGCGACCTGGCTTGAGGATGACCTCGCTGCGCTCGCCGAGGGAGCCGACGCGCCCGCCCGCTTCACGCTGCCGTCCCGAGCGGGCGGGCAGACCGTCGGCTTCGAGTTCCACCGCGACCTCGTCAGCCTCACGCTCGACACGACGCGCGTCTACGTCCGCTACGACCTCGTCGTGACGGACACGATGGCCTACGCCGACACGACCGTGCAGCGCTACCAGCTCGTCCGCGCCACGCGCGAGGCGGCGATGCAGGGCGGCACGCCCGCTTGGGCAACGCCGTGGCAGACCGGCGGCCGCGGCCCCGCGACGCTGACCTACTTCGATGTCGTGCCGCTGACGCGCCTCGGGCAGCCCGCCGCCGACCCCGCCTCGACTCACTTCCTGCGCCTCGCCTTTTCGCTCGCCCAGCCGCAACGCGGGCGGATCGGCCGGTTCCGGGAACTCCACTGGGCGACGACCCTCGCCCTGCGCGACGCCTAGCGCGTCCTCGTTCACCTCTCCACACGCACACATCGACCCATGGGGAAGGCACTACTTCTCGTCGTGGCCGCCGTCACGCTCTTCGGCGGGGCCTCGCTCTACCAGACTCAGGAATCGGCCACCGAGACGCGCCGCACGCAGGCGTCATACCAGGAGGAGGTCCTCGCCCGCGAGATCGCGCGGTCGGCGCACAACGTCGCCCTCTCGCTCGTCCGCGACGGCGGGGCCGACCTCGACGCGGCGCTCGCGAACCTCAACGGGCGCACGCCCTCCGGCGAGCCCGACCGCTTCGGCAAGCGCACCGGCACGCACCAGGGTGGCACCTACGAGGCGTATGCCACGCTCAAGGACGGCCACGCGCTCGACATCCATGTGACCGGGTTCTACGGCGCAGCGCAGCACGACATCAACGACGAGCACCGCATCCAGGTGCTCACCGTCAAGCAGCCGAGCCTGCTCACCGTCGAGTTCATTGAGTCGATGGCCGGCTACTGCTCGGCCGTCTGGCTCGAGCGCGTCGTGCCTGAGGAGCATCGCCAGGCGGGCGATCCGCCGGACGTGGACGGCGACGGCTACTTCGCGCTGCCGCCCGTCATGCTCTTCGCGCCCGGCAACCGCCGTGACGGGGCCAGCGAGACGTACAGCGAGACGCTGCTCACCGGCACGCGCCTCAACCTCTTCATCTCCGTCGATCAGAACTGCTCGGAGGAGGGCACCTTCATGGCGACCTACGACCCCGACCTCTTCGACCACGCCCACTACGCGATGGAGCGCTACGAGCCCTACGTGACCCTTACCGAGGAGTCGATCTGGGCGATGGTGGAGCAGCACCCCACCGACGACCAGCGCTGGCGCATCGGCTGGGAGGACCAGCACCGCCTCGAATGGGACGACCCCGACCTGACGAAGGACCGCGCGTCGAGCCTCCAGAAGACGAAGGTCGAGGGCTACGACGGCAACGGCTGGCCCGACGACGACGACCTCGGCTACCGCACGCTCCGCGACTACGGCTCGCGCCCCGACTTCAGCGACCAGGTCGTCGAGGTATCGCTCGCGCCCATCGTGCCCTCCTGACCGAGTTCTCCTGAACCGCCAGCGGCGCGGGCGTCCGCACACAGCGCCCGCGCCGGAAAGACAGCAAGTTTTCGATTAGGGATTTGAGATTTTCGATTGGTTACTTCGTTGCTACGTTTTGCTAATTGTGGGCTTTGTGGCTAATCGCATAAATCAAAAATCACCAATCAGAAATCATAAATCCCCATTGCTATGCCGCAGACGCTCCTCGCCCTCCTCGCCCTCGCCCTCACGGGCACGCTGTCGCTCAACCAGCAGCGGTCCCTCATCGCCACCGACGACGACATGCTCGACGCCGAGATCGAGATGATGGCGGCGGGCGTGGCGCTGCATACCATGGAGGTGCTGGCCGCCAAGGCCTTCGACGAGCGCTCGACGCCGTCGGAGGTGCACCACTATGGGATGCCCGCCGACGCCAGCAGTTTCTCGCCAGCCGGTGAGTTCGGGCGGTCTGCGGGGTGTCCACTCGCGGAGCCATGGACGGACACGGGCTGCGACGACCTCGACGACGCGCACAGCCTCATCAACGGGATCGCCGTGTGGCAGCCCGTCCCGTTCGAGCTGCGCAACGGCCAGACGGTCCCGTTCGAGGTCGCGGTGACGGTGCAGTACGTCCACGAGAGCGCCTTTGACCTGCCCGTAGCGGGGCCGACGGATCACAAGCTCGTGACGGTGCGGGTGCGGGCGCGGCACCACGTCGAGCGCGGGCGCTTCACCGACGGCGTGGTGCGCCTGGAGCGCGTCGTGTCCTACGAGGAGGAGCGCGTCATCCGGGCCTACGAGGCCGTCTACGGAGTGCCGCCTTCGTGAGTGCCACTGGTAGCGGAGTGCGACGTAGCTTGACGGCCTCGTTTCGCTCGTTGCTCGCTCTCCCATGACGCTCACCCTCCCCGACGGCACGGCCGTCCGCCCCGGCAAAGTCCTCTGCATCGGCCGCAACTACGCCGCGCACGTCCGCGAGATGGGCGGCTCCGACCTACCCACGGCCCCCGTCGTCTTCCTCAAGCCGTCCACCGCGCTCGTGGCAAGCGGCGGCGCTGTTGTGATTCCGGCGATGTCCGGCAACGTCCACCACGAAGTCGAGATCGTGGTCGTGATAGGGCGGGGCGGGAAGCACATCGCGGAGGCCGATGCGCTCGACCACGTGGCGGCCTACGCGCTCGGGCTCGACATGACGGCGCGCGACATCCAGGCCGAGGCGAAGGCGAAGAAGGCCCCGTGGAGCGTCGCGAAGGGCTTCGACACGTTCGCGCCGCTCGGGCCGCTCACGCCCGCCTCGGCCGTCCCGGACCCCCAGTCGCTCGACCTCGCGCTCACCGTCAACGGCGAGACGCGCCAGGCAGGCACCACGGCCCACATGATCTTCTCCGTCGCGCAGATCGTGGCCTACTGCTCGCGCGTCTTCACGCTCGAACC